>CANQER010000119.1 GCA_947595415.1 uncultured Bacilli bacterium | reverse complement strand
ATGATAGGAAAACAAGAAAAAAAGAAGAAAACTTTATTGTGTCATTTGACCAAGAAAACGTGGTTTAGTCATATTGCAGTAGAAATACCTGGTGAAGAAACTGAAAATGTTTGGTTAGAAGAAGTAACTGATGAATACTACAATAAATTAAATTAATAATAAAGGTAAGGAGAAAAAATGAAAGAAGAAAAATTAAATTTAGAAAATACTTGGGATAAAACATTTCCTAAAAGTGATAAAGTAAATCATAAAAAAGTAACATTTCACAATCGTTATGGAATAACACTAGTTGCTGATATGTATGAGCCTATTAATTATGAAGGAAAACTTGCTGCAATTAGGGTATGTGGACCTTTTGGAGCAGTAAAAGAACAAGCTAGTGGACTATATGCACAAGAAATGGCTGAAAGAGGATTTTTAACTATTGCTTTTGATCCATCATTTACAGGTGAATCAGGAGGAATGCCTAGATATATGGCTAGTCCTGATATAAATACTGAAGATTACCAAGCATCTATTGATTATCTATCTACTCTTCCTAATGTTGATCCTAATAAAATTGGTGTTATTGGTATTTGTGGCTGTGGGGGTATGGCTTTAAATGTAGCTGCACTTGATACAAGAATTAAAGCAACCCTAACTTCAACTATGTATGATATGTCAAGAGTTAATGCGAATGGTTATTTTGATGATGGTGATAGTGAAGAAGCAAGATATGAAATGAAAAAAAGTCTTAATGCTCAAAGAATAGTTGATTATAAAAATGGTAGTTATGAACTTGGGGGAGGATGCCTAGATTTACCAGTACCTGAAGATGTACCATTTTATGTAAAAGATTATAGTGAATACTACAAAGGTAGAGCTTATCATAAAAGAAGCCTAAATTCTAATGGTGGTTGGAATAAAATAGGATGTATGTCTTTTATCAATCAACCTATTTTAAAGTATAGTAATGAAATTAGAAGTGCAGTTTTAATGATTCATGGAAAAAAAGCTCACTCTTGTTATTTTAGTAAAGATGCTTATAAAAATATGACAACCAATAGTAAGTATACTAATAATAAAGAACTAATGATTATTCCTGATGCAGTTCATACTGATTTATACGATAATAAAGAAATAATCCCATTTGATAAAATAGAAAAGTTTTTTAAGGATAATCTAAAATAAAATCAATCAAATAAACTTTTAAATAAAAATTAAAAACATGATTGGTATTAATATTGCACTTCTTATGGTTAAATGATATAATATAGCTTGTTAATTTTAAACAAAAGAGGTAATATTATGATTGAATCTATATATCTATCATTTGTTTTATTAAGTTTAATACTAACTATAAAAAGAGTAATTAAATTTAAATTTCATTTAAAAAAGAAAGGTTATAAATATAAAATAAATAAATACTGGGTTTTAGATAAAGTTAAAAATTTCACTTTACTATCGATATTTATTATTTGTCCAGTTTTAAATGTTATTAATTTTATAGCGTTAATGATTATGGAAAATAGGATAAACGACTTAGTAAAAGATACTTTATTAAACGAGGGAATAATTTATAAACCTAGTGATAAAATAGATTTTAAAAATAACGAAAATCAAAAAATCGACCAAAAAGATTTTATAACCAACAAAGATAAAATAGACTACTTAAAAAAAACTAAAAACGATATATTAAATTATTCAAATAAATCTAGTAATGATTTACTATTTGAAGAACAAGTAGAATATTCAAAACAAAAAAAATTAATAAAATAATCCTTGAATAAAGGATTTTATTTTACTAATTAGAAATAAAAGAAACCAAAAGCATAAATTATGATATAATTAATTAAGGAGAGTGATTTATGCGTCTATATAATACCTTAACTAAAAAAACAGAAGAATTTATTCCTATAAATGATAATATCGTAACTATGTATACATGTGGTCCAACTGTATATCACTATGCTCATATTGGTAATATGCGTAATTATATAGGCCATGATATATTAGATCGAACTTTAAGATATTTAGGTTATGATGTTTTAAGAGTTATGAATATAACCGATGTTGGTCATTTATCAAGTGATTCCGATTCTGGTGTTGATAAAATGGTAGCCTCAGCTCAAAAAGAAAAGAAAAGTGTTATGGATATTGCTAAATATTATACTGATGCTTTCTTTCATGATTTTGATTTAGTTAATAATCGTCGTCCTGATATTGTAAGTCCAGCAACCGATAATATTTCTGAATATATAAAAATAATTACCAAATTACTTAAAGATGGTTATGCTTATATTTCAGGTGGTAATGTTTATTTTGATACCACTAAATTAAAAGATTATTATAAGCTTACTAATCATAAAGAAGATGAAATGGTTGTGGGGGTTCGAGAAGGAGTAGAAGAAGATAGCTCTAAACATAATCAAAATGATTTTGTTTTATGGTTTACTAAATCAAAATTTGCTGATCAAGAACTTAAATGGGAAAGCCCTTGGGGATTAGGTTATCCTGGTTGGCATATTGAATGTAGTGGTATAAGTTTAAAATATATAGGTGAATATTTAGATATTCATGGTGGTGGAGTTGATAATATATTTCCTCATCATACTAATGAAATTGCTCAAAGTGAGTCATATATAGG
>CANQER010000118.1 GCA_947595415.1 uncultured Bacilli bacterium | reverse complement strand
TTTGTTGATATGATGAATAAAAAAGCTAGACAATTAGGCCTTAAAAGTACGAATTTTAAAAATCCTCATGGGTTAGATGCAGCTAATCATTATTCATCTGCTTATGATATGGCTATAATTGCTAAAGAATTAGTAAAACATGAAAAAGTTTTGGAGTTTTCATCTATTTATGAGGACTATTTACGTAAGGGAACTGATCGTGAAATTTGGTTAGTTAATACTAATAAACTTGTTCGTTTCTATGATGGATTAGATGGTCTTAAAACAGGTTATACTAAAGATGCTGGTTATTGTTTAACTGCGACAGCTAAAAGGGGTAATATGCGTCTTATTGCTGTAGTTATGGATGAACCAGATAGTAAAACTAGAAATGCTGAAGTATCAGCTATGTTAGATTATGGATTTGCCCAATATGATGTTGAAAAATTAGTTTCTAAAAACCAAAAAATAGGTACATATCAAGTTGATAAAGCTAAAAATAAATATGTTGATATTATACCTTTAGAAGATGTAACTGTTTTAAATAAAAAAGTCGATGGTAAGAAAAATGCTAAGTATGATATTTCACTTAATAAATTAAAAGCACCAATTAAAAAGGGGGATGTTGTAGGGACACTTACTATTGAAGATAGAACAATCAATTTAACTGTTAGTAAGGATGTTAAAAAGGCCAATGTCTTAGAATTATATTTGTCACACTTAAAAGATATCTTTTCTGGTGATATAAGTATGTAGGGGGTATTTGATGAATGTTATTGATAAAAACTTTTATGAACTTACAAGTTATCTTAAAAGTTTAACTTGTGAAGATTTATATATAATTATAAAATCAAAATTTAAAGAACTTAATATTGAAACTCAAAAAATATTTGAAGATTATTTTAAAAAATTTGACTATTGGGGAAAACTAGATTTAGAAAACAATAATTATGAACAAATATATGAAAAAGCTTTGACTTTAACCAACCATATTGATGATTATATTTGGCTTTATGATAATTTAGGTGATTATCGTTCTAAAAAAACATTGTATGCAATTATTAATAATTGGTTTTCTTATGATTTTAATACTTTAAATGAGGTTAGGGAAACAAATTATAGTCATTATTTTGATTTAGATTTGATAAATGTAGATAAAGATGAAGTGGTAGTAGATTTAGGAGCTTATATTGGTGATACAGTTTTAGACTACATCAAAAATTATAGTGAGTATAAAAAAATATATTGTTATGAAATTACAGATGATATATTTCCTATTTTGAAAAACAATTTAAAAGATTATCAAAATATTGTTTTTAATAAAAAAGCTGTAGGGGATAAAAATGAGATCAGTTATCTAGATTATAGTAAAGTTGATGCATCAGCTAATAGAGTAAAGGATAGTGGTGATATTAAAATAGATACTGTAACAATCGATTCTGATATAAAAGAAAAAGTTAGTCTTATTAAAATGGATATTGAAGGTTTCGAACAAAAAGCTTTAAAAGGATGTATAAATCACATTAAAAATGATCATCCTAAGTTACTTATTTCTGTTTATCACAATAACGATGATATATGGCAAATAGCTCGTATGATTAATGAAATAGATGATAGTTATAATTTTTACTTACGATATTATGGAGGAAATATATATCCTACAGAAATTGTTTTGATTGCTATATAAAGACTTAGGTCTTTTTTTTAATTGTGGTATAATATTTATAGGTGATGATATGAAAAAACCTTTAATAGGTATTGTAGGAAGACCTATGTTAAATGATGAAAATACTACTTTGATAGGAGTTTTAGAGTCTTACAGAAAAGCGATTATTAAAAGTGGAGGAATTCCTTTTTTAATCTTGCCTAATCAAGATCTTATTTATAAAGAAGCAATTCCTAAAGATACTATAGACTTAACTAATGAAGAAAAAAATGAGTTAATTGAAGAGTTAAATTTGTGTGATGGGATTTTAATGCCTGGTGGGGATAAGATGTTTGAATACGATAGGTTTATATGTGATTATGCTTTAAAAAAAGATATTCCTTTATTGGGGATATGTATGGGAATGCAGGTTTTAGCTAGAGTTTGTAGTGGTAGTGAGGATAATATTAATATTTTAATTAATAGTAGTATTAATCATCGTCAGGTTGGTAAAGATTATGTTCATGATATAATTATTAAAAAGGGTAGTAGATTAGATAGTATTTTTTCTAAAAGGACTATGAAAGTTAATAGTAGACATGTTATGCAGATACCTTTAAATGATAATTACGAAGTTATGGCTTATAGTGAGGATGGTGTAATTGAAGCTATTGATATACCTTCTAAATTTGCATTTGCTGTTCAGTGGCATCCTGAATCAATGATTGATTATGATCAAGATGCAATTAAAATATTTGATTATTTTATTGAAAAAATAAACTTACAAACGAAGTAAATTATTGTATATTAAAACTCGAACATTAAAAGTTCGAGTTTTTTATCTATTTGGTGACCCGTACGAGATTCGAACTCGTGAATGCATGCGTGAAAGGCATGTGTGTTCAGCCACTTCACCAACGGGCCAAAAAAAATGGCGCCTAATGTAGGACTCGAACCTACGACCTATCGGTTAACAGCCGAGTGCTCTACCAACTGAGCTAA
>CANQER010000117.1 GCA_947595415.1 uncultured Bacilli bacterium | reverse complement strand
AAAACTATTTTGCTAAAGAAAATAAATACGATAAAATGGAAATGATAAGAATTTGGGAAATACTTAATAATAGTAATTATACAGATTTTGAAAATAATTTACATGATAAATTAATAACTACTTTAAGTAAATACTCTAACGAAAAAGAAAAAAAAGAGACTATTCAACAACTACGTCTTCAAAGAAGATTGGAAAAAAGTCTTAACAGAAAAAAGCGATAATTTGTCGTTTTTTTAATGGGTATTTAGGTTAATAATACTCATAATATTAAATGAAACAAAAATATTGTGCGTTTTATTAAAAATGTGATATAATATTCTTTGTGTCAAAAAGGAGATATTTATGGAAAATTTAGATAATGTAATAAAAACTATGTATGATGAAAAAGTAAATTTTATTAAGAATATGAACATTCAATTAGAAAGAGAGTATTTTAATGAAAATGTTCATCATTTTCCTTTTGGTAAGAAATTAGATGTTTTAAGTTATGAAGATGCTTATAAGTTATTTAAAGATATAGTTAAAGATGGTAGTGACTCTGATATCGAAGAAGTATTTAAATCATTACAAAACTATTTTCTATTTTCTTATGGCAATGATTTAATTTTTAAAAAGAAATTAGAAGCTGATTTGTTTATGATTGATCCAATCAAAGGATATATATATCCAAAACTAGAAAGAGATATTAAAAGTAAATATAAAGATGAAGATTTAAGATTAGATAATCCTAATTATAAAGAAAATATAGAAGATATATCAAAAACAATTGATCTATATATTAATTTATCTTGTGTGTTATTTTTAATATATTGTAATGATTTTCAATTTCCAAATGGTTGGCAACAATTATTCCAAGGAATGGATAAGGATATAGTTAAATTACTTGAAGAGTCTAATATGACTATCAAAGATTTTTTAAAGATATTAATTGATTATAAGATCGATATAATGAATGATATTTTTAGTCATATTAAAGATGATGATAAAAGATCTTATTATTTAGAAATGATTTCTAATTTAAAAGATAAAAAAGTAAATGATATTGATGCAGTTGATTATAAAGATTTACCAATTACGTATTTTTTAAGTCATACATTTAATGATTTTGTTAATGAAAAAGTTAATGCTAAAGTAAAAAGAAATGTTATCGATTGTAGGGGGAATCATTGGTGAAACATGGTTATAGTAGTGAAAATGAATCTGATCTGATTGACCATTTTAAAGTTATTGATGATAAAATAGAAATTACTTATTTAGATAATTCGTTTGAGTATATAGATTTTAACGATGAAAATATTAATAAACTTCTTGAAAAAGAGTTAAATCAAGCTAAAGTAAGACAAAACCCTTTTGTAATTTATAGTGCTTATGAAAAAAGAAATAGATCTTTTTTTGAAGTTGTATCATGGAGTATATGTTTAGGTTTAATTGAGCTTTGTGGATATATAGAACATCATAGTTTAGCTTTAGATAGTTATCTTAAATGGTTTGTTTTAGTAATGCTTGGTGGTTCACTAGTTAAACTTAAGTTAAATCAAGAAGAAGTAACTGAGTTAAAGAAATATGGTATCTATTTAGATATATATGATAAAATAAACAATAATTGTTTTGGTAATTCCTTATATAAGGGATTAAAAGGTCCAGATACCATAAATATTAACAATATAGATAGTTTTTCTTTGAAGTATTTAAAAGGTTTAAGGGCTAATTTAACTAAACTAGAAGATTATTGGTATTCACCTATTAAAAGCTATGTTAAAAAAAGTAACAAATAATGTTGCTTTTTTTATAAAAGTATGATATTATATTGAACCAATAAAGGGGGAAATATTATGACGTTTGGTTATTCAGGCGCAGAAAACAGGGATTTAATTGAATATTTTGAGTTTATTGATGAGGTTCTTAAAATAAACTACTTAGATGGTACATATGGACTTGTTCCTTATAGTGAAAAAGAGGTTGAAAAAATAAAGAAGTTGATGTTACAACAAGCAATTGATAGACAAAATAGTACTGCTTTAGTTGATGAAACAAAAGAAAGAAATGAGAATTTGGGTATGGCAATATTTTTATTTTTATATGCTTCACTTTACTTTATTAAACTTCATAAAATGGATTTTTGTGTATCTTCACTTATATCTTCAACTGCAATGTTATTTGATGTTTATTCGCTTTATTTGCTTAAGAAGTCAAATGATAAAATTAAGGAATTAAATAAATACGCTATTTTCCTTAAATATCATGAAAAAATCGAAAAATATTCACTTGATCCAAAACTATATAAGAAAATTAAGGGTGAAGATAATTACTTAGATATCAATACTCTTGATGAATATTCTCTTGAAGAATTAAAACAAATAAGAAGAAATATAAGAGTTATTGAACGTTCTATACCTTCATTTGACGCTATTCATAAGCATGTAAGTTATAGATATAGATAGGAGTAAATATGACATTTGGATATGATGAAGAAGATTTAAAAGTTTTAATTAAAAATTTTAAAATAAAGGATGATATAATTGAGGTTAATTTTCTTGATAATTCACGTAGGAATTTTCCTTTAAGTGATGAAAATATTAATCGATTATTAGATCAAGAATTAAAACAAGCTATATTAAGAAACAATT
>CANQER010000116.1 GCA_947595415.1 uncultured Bacilli bacterium | reverse complement strand
AAATTGGAAAAAGTAAAACTAATCGTGTTAAAAAAAAAGATATGTGTTATAATTAATTAGGTGATTATATGAAATTGTTGGATGATTTAGATATTGCTTATAAAAACGAGTCTTTGTATGTTAAAGCTTTAACTCATACGTCATATGCTTATGAGCATAATAAGGAAAGTTATGAGAGGTTAGAGTATTTAGGGGATGCGATATTAGAGTTACTTATAAGTGAGTATTTGTATAAAAATACTTCTTATAATGAGGGTGAAATGACTAAACTTAGATCTCATTATGTATGTGAGAATGCTTTATATGAGTATTCTATTCGTCTTAAACTTAATGATTATTTATTACTAGGTAATGGGGAAGCTAGTAATGGGGGTAAGTATCGTAAGGCAATTGTAGCAGATATTTTTGAGGCTTTTATTGGAGCTATGTATTTAGATCTTGGTCTAGATGAGGTTAAAAAGTTTATATATAAACATGTTATTCCTCTTATTGAGAATAAGGAAATTGATTTTTTTAATGACTACAAGTCTTTACTTCAGGAGTTGATTCAAACTGATAAGAGATCTTTAGAGTATGTGGTAGCTAAAGAAGAGGGTCCAGCTCATGATAGGGAATTTACGATTGAGGTTAGAATTGATGATGTTATTTATGGGGTTGGAAGGGCTCATAGTAAGAAAGAGGCTGAACAGATTGCTGCTAAGGATGCTTTGAAAAAGGCACAAAATGGTTGAGGATATATTTAATGAGGTTATTAATGAGGCTAGTTTAGGGACTGTTTTTGTAGGAATTAGACCATACAACATTAAATTTAGTGTTAATCAAGATAGTGATTTAAACATTATTATTGATGATATGAATAGATTTATTGATTTGTTAAATAAGTATGTTTATATTGTTTTAAGTAATAGGAAAATGGAAGTTAATCATGATAATATAAAAGAAATTATTTGTCTTTTGTTTACTAATATTACTTATGATGATTGTAGTGATATATATAGTTTTATTGAAAGATATATTAATTTTTACGATTGTAAGATTTCAGATGATTATGTTTATAATTTACCTGTTTTTGATAGTGATTTGAAGATTGAAAGTCGTATGCAGTCTTTAAATCAGGAGACTCCTTATTTGTTTTTATCTAGACTTTATAATGGGGATGATTATTATGAACTTCCTGGGATAAGTTATGGTATAAGTGATAATGTTGCTTATGTTTATGCTATTCAAAATAAGTTTGATCTTAAGGATTTAAGTGGTTATCAAAAAAGGATAAAAAGGTTATTGTATAAGGTTAATAAGGATGTTAGTGATAGTAGTGTTAGTCCTTCTTTTGTTGTTTCGTTAACGATATTTTTGATGAGTGTTAAAAATATGGGTATTGATAATGTTAAGGCTATATCTTTTTTACCTGTTAGATATCATAGTAAAAAGGTGGCTTTAAGTAAAAGGATTGAGGCTTTAAAAAAAAGGGAGAATATTAGTAATATTGATGTTCAAATTGAAAGTTTGATTAATTTGGATAAAAAGATATGTTTGAATATGACTAATAAGTTTAAGGATAATTTTTGGCGTGTTAAGATGCATTATAAAAAGATTGATATAAAAGAGAAGAGTAGTTTTATTGATGTTAGGGTTTCTGATTTTGAAAGTACTTGTAATGATTTGTTGGATGGACTTATTGATGGTCATTTTAAAAGGTCTAGATAGTATTGTCAAAATAGATAAAATTTAGTAAAATAATATAGGTGATATTTATGGGAAGAGCTTATGAAGTTAGAAAGGCAAGTATTCAAAAAACTGGGGCTATAAAGGCTAAGCTTTATTCAACTTATGCAAAAGAGATATATCAAACTGCGAAACAAGGTGGTAGTGAGATTGAAAGTAATATGGCTTTAAAACGTTTGGTCGAACGTGCTAAGAAAGAGCAAGTACCATCTGATATTATTAAAAGGGCTATTGATAAGGTAAATAGTGGGGTAGATGAGAATTATACTTCTGTTTGTTATGAGGTTTTTGGACCTGGAGGATCTAATTTACTTGTTGATTGTTTGACTGATAATGTTAATCGTTCTGTTAGTAGTGTTAGGGCAGTTTTGAATAAGTGTGGTTGTAAATTAGGGGTTAGTGGTAGTGTTTCTTATATGTATGATCATTTGTGCATTGTTGGATTTAAGGGTTTAAATGAGGATGATATTTTAGAGGCTTTGATTGATAATGATATTGATGTTGTTGATTTTGAGGTTAGTGATGGGGTTAATATTATTTATGGAAAACCTGAGGATTTGTATAGGATAAAGGATTGTATTTTAAAGATTGATAGTAGTATTGATTTTGAGGTAGATGAGATAGCTATGTTACCTAAGGACAAGATTAAACTTAGTGGTGAGGATTTGGATATTTTTAATAGATTACTTGGTTTACTTGATGATGTTGAGGATGTAAGTAAGGTTTATCATAATGTTGATTTATAGTGTATGTTTACACTTTTTTTGTTTACATATTTATTAATTTATGGTATATTAGTAGTGTATAAGAAAGTAGGTAAGAGGTATGTTAGCAAATAGCAAATGGGGGGGGGTATTTAGGAAGTAGTAAATACAATAATGATACCTAAAAGTCATGTTTTAAGCATGGCTTTTTGTTGTGGGAAAATGTAGAAAAATATAAGTATGGGAGGTATTAGAAAATGAAGATGAATAATAAGAAAGGATTTACATTAATAGAGTTATTAGCAGT
>CANQER010000115.1 GCA_947595415.1 uncultured Bacilli bacterium | reverse complement strand
GTTGATTCCAACAATCATACCTTCATAAACTTGTGTTCCTGGTCCTATTAAAAGTTCTCCTCTAAGTTGAGCATTGTATAAACCATATGTTATTGATGTTCCTGCTTCAAAAGCAACTATAACACCTTTTGTTCTTGATTGAATTTCACCTTTATATGGAGCATATTCTTTAAATACGCTGGCCATCCTACCTTCACCTTTTGTATCTGTTAAAAATTCTGTTCTATATCCAATAAGTCCTCTTGCAGGAATTTCAAATTCTATTTTAGTGTGTCCTGCTTCTGCTGGTTCCATATTTATCATTTCTGCTTTTCTTCTTCCAAGTTTTTCAATTACTGTACCTACTGAATCATCTGGAATATTTACACTTAATGTTTCTATTGGCTCACTTTTTACTCCATCAATGTCTTTTAAGATTACCTTAGGACGTGATACTAATAATTCAAAACCTTCTCTTCTCATTGTTTCTATAAGAACTGATAAATGTAATTCTCCACGTCCTGAAACTTCAAAGCTATCTGCCTTATCAGTTTCTTTTACTCTTAATGATACATTTCTTTCTAATTCTTTAAATAATCTATCTCTAATATGTCTTGATGTAACAAATTTTCCTTCTTTTCCAGCAAGTGGTCCATCATTTACACTAAATGTCATAGAAACTGTTGGCTCATCTATATTTACAAAATCTATTTTTTCAGGATGGTCTACATCACATATTGTTTCACCTATGTTGATGTCTGATATTCCTGAAATTGTAACAATATCTCCGGCTTGTACTTCTTCTGCTTCTACTCTTTTTAAACCTTCAAATGTAAATAATTTTGCAATTTTACCTTGTACAATTTTTTCGTTTTCTTTGCATATACTTACAGTTTGTCCAGCTTTAATTATTCCTCTTTCAACTCTTCCTGATGCTAATCTTCCTAGATAATCATCATATCCAATATTTGAAACTAATAATTGAAGAGGTCCTTCTGTATCGCATTTTGGAGGATCTATTTTCTCAATGATTGTGTCAAAAATACACTCAACATTATCGCTTTCATCAGATAAATTCATTTTAGCAATTCCATTTTTTGCAGATGCATATATTACTGGAAAATCTAATTGCTCATCATTTGCTCCCAAATCTATAAATAGTTCTAGAACTTGATCAACTACTTTAAGTGGTTGTGCTCCTGGTCTATCAATTTTATTTATTACAACTATTGGTTGTAAATTTAATTCTAATGATTTTTTAAGAACTTCTCTTGTTTGTGGCATTGGTCCATCAAATGCATCAACAAGTAATAGAACTCCATCAACTGTTTTTAAAACACGTTCAACTTCACCTTCAAAATCAGCGTGTCCTGGAGTATCTACAATATTGATTTTTATTCCTTTATACATTACAGATGTATTTTTTGAAAGAATTGTGATTCCTCTTTCTTTCTCTAAATCATTAGAGTCCATTATTCTTTCTTCTACTTGTTCATTATCTCTAAAAACGTGACTTTGATGTAAAAGCGCATCAACTAATGTTGTTTTTCCGTGATCTACGTGTGCAATTATTGCTATATTTCTAATTTTATCGTTTATCATTTTTTTATCCCCTTTGTTTTATTTTTCTAAGCTACTATATTCACTAGATGTTCCTTCAAGTTCTTTTATTGATAATTCAATTTTTTTATTTTCTAAATCTAAATTTATTACTTTACAATTTACTTCTTCATCAATTTGAAGTTTATCTTCAGGTTTTGATATTTTTTGTTCTGATATTTGTGAAATATGTACTAAACCATCTATTCCCTTCTTTATTTCTACAAAAACTCCAAATGGCATAAATTTCTTAACTTTTACTTTTATAATGTCACCAACATTAAGTTCTAAACTATTCCAAGGATCTTCACCTTTACCATCATAACTTAATTTGATTCTCTTATTTTCTACATCTAATTCTTTAATTTTGACTTTTATTGTTTGTCCTTGCTTTAAAATGTCTTGTACATTAGCATCTTTATCCCAAGAAATTTCCGATATATGTAAAAGTCCTTGAACTCCATTAATATCAACAAAGGCTCCGTATGAACATATACTTGAAACAATTCCTTCATATTCATTTCCTACTTTTACATTGCTCCAAAATTCATCTTCTTTTTGCTTCTTTTCTTCATCTAATATAATTTTGCAAGAACCAATTATTCTGCGTTCTTTAGGGTTATATTCAATTATTTTAAATCTTGCTCTATCTTTACTTCCACAAGCTAGTGAGTTAGGAATAAATATTCTCATACCTGCTATATTAACTACTAAGCCTTTATCATTGCTACTTTGAACTTTTGCTTCAAATATTTCATTGTTCTTAACTTTTTCTTCAAATTCTTCTTTCAAAGCACCTTGTTTTAATTTTTTGCAAGATAAAAGAACATTTCCTTGACCATCATTTAATTTAACAACTTCTACTTCTATCTTATCTCCAGGCTTTAATTCTTCTTTTGGATCAATATTTTCATCATATGAAAATTCTCCTTTAGGAATTATTCCATCAGCCTTGTAATTTAAGTCAACGAAAACTTCTCCTTCATTATTTACATTAATTACTGTTCCAGTAGTTATTTTTTCTAATTTCTTATTTTCTTCAAAAGAATTGTTTAATAATTCTTCAAAAGAAAGATTTTCTTCGTTCATTACTTTGTCATCCTTTTCTATTTATTATCATTTATATTTATATAATTTATATAATTTAATAATATTGTAAT
>CANQER010000114.1 GCA_947595415.1 uncultured Bacilli bacterium | reverse complement strand
AATAAGTATCGATTAAATCAATAGGTTCAGCTTTACTATTACCTTTACTTTTACTTATTTTTTCACCCTTACCAGCCATAACAAACCCAGATACCATAACATTATCCCAAGGTCTTTTATTAAAGTGGTAAAAACTTTTAACAATCGTATAAAAATCCCAAGTTCGAATAATATCAGAAGCATTACTTCTTAAACTCATTGGTTTTAAAGCTTCTTCTAAGTTGTCTTCATAACGCATGTTAATTAAAGGAGTTACAGATGATGTTGCCCAAGTATCCATAACATCACTATCAGCTACGAATTCTTCACATCCACATTCACACTTACTGATGTTAGGTTTACTAGTAAGAGGGTTAACAGGTAAATCCTCTTTAGAAGCAAGAATAGTTTTGCCACAATTCTTACAATACCAAACTGGAAAAGGTACTCCAAAATATCTTTGTCTTGATATACACCAATCCCACATTATATTAGATACCCATTCATCGTATCTTGTATGCATATATTCTGGATACCAGTTTATTTCATTACCAATTCTAATGAAATCATCTTTATGATTTATGATATCAATAAACCATTGATTCATAACAGTATATTCAACTTCTCTACCACATCTTTCATGGGTTTGAACTTCATGTTCCATTTCTTCAATTTTAACGATATAGCCTTGTTTTTGTAGATCATCAATTATTTGTTTTCTAGCTTCTTTTATTTTAAGACCTCCATAATTTTTAACACTATCTACAATATGACCATCTTTAGTGAAAATATTTTTTAAAGGTAAATTATACTTTTTCCACCATTCAATATCTGTTTGATCCCCAAAGGTACAACACATAACAACACCTGTACCTTTATCTTTAGCGACTTTTTCATCTGCTAGAATAGGTACATCTATATCGATTACTGGAATATGAGCATTTTTACCTATTAAATGTTTATGAACTTCATCAGTTGGATTTACAAATACACATACAATAGCTGGTAGTAATTCTGGTCTTGTTGTGGCGATTATAAATTCTTCATTATCTTCTTTTGTTTTAAATGTTATATAGTTAAAAGTAGTTTTTATTCTTTTTGTTTCTAGTTCTGCTTGAGCTATTGAAGTTAAACATTCATTACACCACAAAGCTGGACTTTCTTTGTGATAACAATGTCCTTTAGAAACTAAGTCTAAAAATGATAATTGACTTATTTTTATTGTTTCAGGACTTACAGTTTTATAGTGCATATTCCAATCTGTACTTACACCTAATCGACTAAAAAGTTTCATAAATTCACTTTCATATTTATCAGTTGTATCATAACACAATTTAGAAAATGCTTCTCTTCCTATTTCAAAAGCTTTTTTTCCTTGTTCTTTTTCAACTAGTCTTTCAGTAGGTAGTCCATTATCGTCAAATCCAAAAGGATAGAATATATTATAACCTCTAAGTCGTTTATAACGTGCCATCATTTCTGTTTGGGAATAGGAAAATATATGACCTATATGAATTTTCCCATTAACAGTAGGTGGAGGTGTATCAATTGAATACAATTTTCTTTTATCTAGTTTAAATTCGTATATATTGTTATCCTTCCAATAGTTTAACCACTTTTCTTCTTTTTCTTTAGCGTTATATTTTTTATCTAGCATAATTTCACCTTCCTTTATTTAATATATCTTCTAGATAAGTAAGACAATTACTATATAAATTATCAAGTTCTTGTTTACTAAAAAGTTTATAATTACTTTTTATATTTGTTTCATTAGAAATTATAGTATTTATTTTTGATATGATTAATTTTAAATCTTGTTTTGTTAAGTTGTAATCTAAATCTAGACTTTGTTTAAACATATCATCACTATATTTTATTTTATTTCCTAATTTCTTATTTTTACTAAGTTCTAATCCATATTTCCCAAAATCTTGTTGTTTTAGTTTAAAGGGTGTTTGATCAAATACGATTTCACCATTATTTAAGATTACTGCTTTTTGACCATTTATTATTTTTATATGATTTTCAACTGTGTATTTATTAAAATAGTTATCTGTTAACAGATGGATATAAGAACCTAAAACTAAGGGATTTTCTAATTTATCTTGGTAATCATCTAAAAATTTAGTAATGTTACTTTTAGGTGGTTTTCCTACTTTTTCAAAGTTGTAATGAGTTTTACTATGGCTTAGTTTATGAGATATGTTTTCTACCATAAATCCATTTAAGGTATCTGGTAAAATATTACCTACGATAAAACTATCACCTAGGTTTAATTTTTGATTTAATTTACTAGCTAAAGCAATATGAATACCCCATGATGGCATATTAACCTCCTTAAAAATAAAAAATCACATCCCATAAGGACGTGATTTACGTGGTACCACCTTAATTTGTAAACTATGTTTACCTCAAATATTTAACGCATATATACGATATATTCTACTTGATTTCAAATATATAACTCCCAAGCTACCTTCGAAACAACTCTATTATTCGTTTCCATCAACCACGAACTTTCTATAAATATTATTGTTCTACTCCTCTTGTTCAACGTCGATAATGAAATTATATAATAGATTGTTTTTAAAGTCAAGGGGAAGTTATTAATGTTTTTACTTAGGAGATAATACTAGGCGAAATGTGGAACTATTATTAGAAATATGACCTCGCGCACTTGAAAAACCAAATACATAACTTCTGTCAAATACATCGTAGTCTGTATCATAAGCCATTCCACTACTAGTACTATACCATCCCC
>CANQER010000113.1 GCA_947595415.1 uncultured Bacilli bacterium | reverse complement strand
TTGATGATCCTTTTTCATCATACCAATAATCAAATGTATGATAGCTATATCCATCAGTTTGTGGTTTTTTAACATCAGCTAAACTTTCATTTTGATATACTATTTCATCTTGTGTTTTAATTGTACCTGTTGTTTCATCAAAGTATTCATATGTGATTTTATTTTCTGTTTGATAAGTTAAATCAGCATAAGAAATTGTATATTCTTCTGGTAAGAAATCTTTTCCATCACCATCAAAATCAATTTTATATTTTATTTCATCTTTTTCTTCATTAAGTTGAAATAATACTAATACCCATCCTTGAGCTATTTCTTCTTCAGTTGGTTTATATGTTACTTCTTTTTCTCCTTGAGTTACAGTAATTGTCCATTTATCTTTATATTCTAGTAAATCTTTTTCATCTACTGGAAGAGATATTTTAATTGGAACAAAGTATCCTTCAGATTCAGAGAATCCTGCTTTATCTGTTAGAGTTTGTTGTTTTATACTTCCTTCAAGTCCTTTTTTAGATGGTTCTCTATCTGGTTGTGATTTATCTAATTTTATTTTAACATCTTCTATTGTATTAAACTTAAATCCCCATTCTGTCAAAGCTTTTTCTTCTTCAGAACCTTCTGTTAAACTATCTTCATCAATTACTTCATAATCAACATTACCAAAAGAAAGGTTTTGGAATTTTAATTCACTGTAATCAATTGTTACTGTATATGGAGCATATTCTTCTTCAGTTCCATCTAAATCAACTGTTATTTGGAATTCCTTTGGTTCTTCTGATGGAACAAGGTATTTTAAGATGTAAAGTGATTGTGAAGTTCCAAAATCACCAGCAGTAACTTCTTGATGATACTTATCTTCACCTTCAGAATCTAAGAACTTAATAGTCATCTTATCTTCTTCATCAATAAAACCAGCTGGAGCATTAAGTAATTTAAGAATGAATCCTAAATAATAATCGTTTTCTCTAGAATCTAGAGGATCATTACTATCTTTCCATTCACTATCATCAAACATTGGAAGCAATCCTGAAACTTTATATCTTCTAGGATCATTATCATCTTGTTTTATTTTTACAGAATATCCATCCTTTTTAAACCATCCATCATCAACAAAGTTACTACTATCATCACTTTGTAATTCTTTTATTTCAAAAAGTGATGATTTTTCAAGTGTAACCTTACTATAATCAAGTGTATAAATGGTTGGTAAATATTGTTTACCATCGCCATCCCAGTCAACTTTGTAATATAATTTACAATTATTAGCTTCAGTTGCACAAGTTGTTTCAGGTTTAATTCTAAATAAAATTGTTAAATTACCATTTTCATCATATTCACTTGATTTGAAAACTTTTTTATCAGTAGTTCCTTCAGCTCCATTAACACGTGATATTTTTGGTTCACTACTAGTTTTTTCCACATTTTCTGGTTTTACAAATGTAAAATCAAAGTAATATCCTGCTTCTTGATCTTTTCCAAAAGCTTTGTCATTTAAAACTTGTTCTTTCATTTTACCAGTTAATTCATATGTATTTGTCTTACCTTCTTCTGTTGATAACTTAAGTTCTAGACCTTCATTAAATTTAGGATCATAGTTATAACCAGTAAGTTCATTTTGAGTAGCTTCTGTTTTTTTATCAAGTTCTAATGTAGCTTCACTATTTTCTTGAATTTTTAAACCACTATAGTCAAATGTAAGTGTATATGGTGAATATTCTTCGCCATCTCCATCTAAATCAACTTTGACTTTAAATGTTTTATTTGTTGCATCTTTTTCTATATGTCTTAAAAGATATAATTCTTTATCTGTATCAAAAGCATCTGCTGTTACTATTTTAGAATCTTTATCATCATATATAAACTCTACTGTTGTCTTTTTTCCATTTTCTTTAATTACGTTTTCATTTGTTGTAATTACAAATGGGATATAATAACCTGTTGTCTCGTCTTTATCAAATGGATGCTTACCATTAGTAAATGATTCTAGTTTTGGTAGTATTCCTGTTATCATTACAACCCCATCTACTGTGTTAAATTTAACATCAAAATCAGTTGGTTTACTCCAACCAAAGTCATCTCCTAATTTTTTAATTGCAGCCTCATCTGCTTCTTTTACTTCATAAATAGAACTTTTAACAAATGTTAAATCTTTATAATTAATTGTAATTTCTTGAGATTCAAGATATTCTTTACCTGCTTCTCCATCCCAGTCAACTTTTACTTTAAACTTACATTGTTCTGAATCTCCATTACATTTATCATTTAATTTAAACAAAATTGTAAGTATTCCTTCTTTATTAAAATCACTACTATTAAAAGTTACAGTTTCTTGTCCTTCAACTTTAACCATTACTCCTTCTGGAACTGTAGCTAATTCTTCTGGTTTTTTAATGTTAAATACAAAGTAATATCCATCTTCTCCACCTTTAGTAAATACTCCATCATGTGTATGTTGTAATTCTACTTTACCTCCTAAAGTGTATTCATTAGCTTTGCCTTCAACACCTTTTAATTCATAATGTTTATTTTCTAAAGTTGGTATTACATATCCCCAACCTTCAATTGTATTTCTATCTTCACTAGATATATCATCAGTATTATCTGTTATTTCTGCTTTTGAATATGTTTGATATGTTAATCCACTATAGTCTATTTCATATTCTGTTGGTTCATATTCATCATTAGCTGCTCCATCTAAATCTACTATTACTTTTACTTTCTTATTATTATCTAAAGTAGCTGGATCAGCACAATATAATACTAACATTCCAGGATTTTCATCCTTTACATCAAAATTATCATATGTTGCTTCTGTTGTTGTTTTTGATCCTACTATACTTACTGTTGTATTG
>CANQER010000112.1 GCA_947595415.1 uncultured Bacilli bacterium | reverse complement strand
ATACAGGCGACTACTATTATGTTGATTTGCAAAAGCTTGGTAAAATTCACCTTTCAGATGAAAATAGAAGATATATTATAAACGAGGAAAGTTTAAACGTATATGTAACTAATCCAGTTAATTATAAAGGAGTAGATTATTATACATTGACGCCATATTTACTAGGTAAAGAAACTATAAGTGGTGAAAATGTGGATTTTGACATAAATGTAATGGGAAATCCTATAACATGGGCTAGACAAGCAGAACTTCTTGTCTCTATTCCAAATGTTAAAGTTGGTGAAGCAGAGGGCTGGAATTTTAAATGGGGAAAGACTTCTGAAATTACACCAGATGATGAAACTGGAATGCATTATTTTACTTATGGTGATACAATAACAATTAAAGAAAATGGAATATATACTATAGTTGCAGAAAATCCAGATGGTAAATCTTTGAAAAGAAATGTTGTAGTATCCAAAGTTGATAATATTCCTCCAGTTGTAATGTATGTAAGTGGCGAATTATTTATTGATGATGCTGAAACAGGAGTAAAAAGTATAAGATGTAAAGTTAAAGAGACAAAACGTTTTGATATAGATGAGGTAACGAGAAAAGAAAATTCTAAATATTTTACAATGAATGATGAAGAATATGACAATACTCAAGAAGAGTTAGTAGAAAGCTATTTATGGGGAGATAAAGAGATAAAAGGTGAAACGGTTGATACTTATTTGAATTCATATCAAGAATATTATGAAAAATATGTTAGGTATAATTCGATTATTATTAGCCCATTGACTACAAGTGGTGAAAAAGAAAATGCTAATATTGCTATGGAAGCTTTGAACAATTCTTATCCTCAATATGCATATAATAATCAAAGGTTTCCAGATTCAGAAAGAAATCTAGTAATTTATGTTGAAGATATGGTAGGCAACGGAACTGTTTATTCAGCTTTAAGTAGACTGGAGTTATCTAATTGTCAATATGTTTCTGGAGATTTAATGACATTGATTGATTCTAAAGTAACTATTAACAATGGAGATAAATATACAAATGAAAGAAATGTTGTATTGCTTTTACAATCTTTATATGCTAAATCATTTTTCGTAACAGAACAACAAGTATCTGCAGCTGTTTGGGAACCATTTAATGATGAATATAAAAACTTTACCATTTCAGGAGGAGATGGCGAAAAGATTGTATATGCATTTTTTAGAGACCAGTCTGGTAAAATAGCTAGTGCTTACGATAAGATATATTTAGATGAAACGCCACCAACGGATACTAAACCAGATGTATCTTATACTAAAGAGACAGGTCTTTCAATAGTAGTAAATCAAACTGATACTAAAGTAGTTGATGGTAAAGAAACACAGTCTGGATTAACAGGAATATATCAATATGGAATAAAAAAACAAACTGAAAAAGAGTACATTTGGTATAGTAGAGCTAGTTCTTTCCCAAGAATGAGTAGTGGAACATATTCAATAGTAACAAAAGCTGTTGATAAAGCAGGTAATGAGACTGTTTCTCAAGAGACTACTATAACAATTGAAAGTGAGTATAGAGATATAACTACTTTAAAAGTTGGAGACTATGTAAATTATGATTCTTTTATAACAGGAACAAATTATTCAACAAATATGAGTAATACAGGATATAGCAGTAGTGTAACTTTAAATAAACAAACTGCTAATTGGAGAGTTTTAAGTGTTGATACTACAACAGGAGAGGTAGTAATAACGACAGAAGGTACAGTAAATAATGGATTGTATTTAGGTGGTCCAGCTGGATATTTTAATGGACCAAGAGAATTAAATGCAATTTGTAAAGCTTTATATAGTAGTTCAGTTTTAGGATTAAATGCTAGAAGCATGAAAATAGAAGATTTAAATAAAGCATGTGGCAGAACGATGGATCCTCAGAAAAAATATGCATTTTATCCATTTACATCTGGAACTGTAAGTGGAACAGAAAATTATAATGGTAGGGCCTATGAAAAAGTACAACATGATGGAAGTTCATCATATAAAGCAGGAAAATTTATGTTGAATGCTACAGACAACGGTGGCACTAATGAGGAAATAATTGATGGAGTTGACTATGTAGAGGCAGGAGAACGTTTTCCTGTATATATAACACAAACTTATACGACATATAATCCAACTGTTATAAATTCTACTGTAGGAAGCATATTAGGAACAAATGATGGTTGGTTAGCTTCTAATTCTGTTAGTGTTAGCAAAGGTTCAACATCTAGCGTATATATTGCTAATTTTGGAATTGCAAAGGTAAAATCTACAGCTCTTGATGAGAGTATATTATATAAATCAACTTATGTTAAAAGTACTCCTACTAATGGTGTTCGTCCAGTTGTTATTTTAAGGTCAAATATACAATTAGATGTAAGCGATCCAGCAAAGAACGGAACATCTTCAACTAAGGCATATGTATTAGTAAAAAAATAAATTATAATAATTGAAATTTATAAGTTTATGTTATTAATTGGCTGTAAAAGTTGCGAAAACGTGATTTTTACAGTCATTTTTTTATGCTTTAATATAAAATTTTAATTTTTATATTAAAATTCTACAAATTATATTTTCTTTGATGTATAATAAATTCCATGGGGTGTAATATATGGATAAAATGATAATCAAAAGACAAAAAATTTTAATTGTAATATTGATTTTAGTAATAGTTTTTTTTGTAATATATACATTTGTTTTGAAAGATCAAAGTTATAAACTTGTTGCAACAATTGCTGATAAAAATGTAACAATTAATTCTATGCAGAAAGTTATAGATAATGTTAATTTGAGTGGTGATGAAAAAGAAGAAGTTGAATTAGGTTGGGAATTAGTTTTGGTTAATACAGATAATAAAATTCCTGATGACTATGAATTTACATTAGAAAATATTGATTCAAGTAGAAAGTTTGAT
>CANQER010000111.1 GCA_947595415.1 uncultured Bacilli bacterium | reverse complement strand
GATGCGAATTACCTACTTGATTTTGATGATGATTCTAAAAAAATATATAGTGATGATAATTTTTCTTTAGAGATTAAAGTTAAAACTAATGTTAAGGATATTTCTATGGATGCGACAAGTGAAGCTATAGGAAAACTATATACCTACATTAATAGTTCAAAAGATAAATAATTCATGTAATATAATCAACAATTCGTGCATAATGTATTTTACTATGTAACTATTTTTGTTAAGATGGTTACAGGTGATACAATGCAGTACTTTTTTAAAATCATAACTGTTTATGAAAAATTAAACAGTGATATCGATGAAATTAGAATATATGATTATAAAAATAAAATTTTATATATTATTAAAAATACTTAAATCACTTCTAAAATGAAGTTTTTTTATACATAGAAAAACATCATCTCTTATGAAATGATGTTTTAAAATACACTAATATCAACTCTTCCAGAAATACCAGGTATACTACCATCACTAGTATATTGCCATCCTACGTATTTCCCTGGATATTGGCACTCACTATACCATTGAGCTACCCATACAGGATATTGTTTAATGACATCACTGTTTAAATATGTGTTTAAAAATGCATTTAAATATCCATAAACTCCACCCTTATAGCCATTTTTGATGACTAAGTCATTAAAGGTTTTAATAGTTACTTTGTATTGTGATAAAGTTAAACTTTTTTCTTCTGCATCGTAAAAGATATTGTACTTAGGTTTTATATTGTTATCTTTTAATGTTTTAATAACAAAGTTAGCTTCATTTTTAGCTTCAGTCTTATTTCGTGCATACCCATAGAAATAAACTCCAAAAGGTATACCTAAACGTTTTAATTCCTTAACATTTCTTAAAAATTGATCATCAAGAGTTTGAACATGACTACTTGTACCTGTAAAACCAATCCTTACAATAGCTCCATCGATGTCACCTTTAGCTTTTACAGTATCCCAATCAATTGTTCCTTGCCATGTTGATACATCAATTATTTTTTTAGCATTTTCTTTAATCATAACTCCTTTTGAGTTAAAATAATATTTTTTACCTTCAATCCATTTCCAACCTTTAGCTTTTACATTATTAACATCATAATAATATAGTTTGCCACCTTTTTCTTGGAAACCTTCTTTTAAAATACCATTTTTTTCAAAGTAATACTTAGTATTCTTAATAGTTTTACTTCCTATATAAGCTCTACCTTTACTATCAAAATAATACTTATTACCATTTATCTTTTGCCAACCTTTAAGCATAACAGCTTTACTACTAAATCCATAGTAATACTTACCTATTTTTTTAGCTCCAATAGCTGCCTTACCATTACTAGTAAAATAGTATTTGTTTTTCTTATAGGTAATCCAGCCTTTTTGCATATATCCTTTACTGTTAAAGTAGTAATAACTTTCATCTATTTTCTTTAATCCTGTTACCATTTTTCCACTACTATCAAAATAGTATTTATATTTACCTATTGTTTTAAAACCTATGGTAGCTTTACCTGTAGAACTATTAAAATAGTATTTATGTTTTTTATAAGTAATCCATTTTGTTTGCATATATCCTTTACTGTTAAAATAGTAATAACTTCCATCTATTTTCTTTAATCCTGTTACCATTTTTCCACTACTATCAAAATAGTATTTATATTTGCCTAATGTTTTAAAACCAATTATAGCTTTACCTGTAGAACTATTAAAATAGTATTTATGCTTTTTATAAGTAATCCATTTGGTTTGCATGTATCCTTTACTATTAAAATAGTAATAATATCCATCTATCTTTTTTAATCCTGTTACCATTTTTCCTGTTGTATCAAAATAATATTTATATTTGCCTATCTTTTTAAAACCAATGACAGCTTTGCCTGTGGAACTATTAAAATAGTATTTATTTTTTTTATAAGTAATCCAGCCTTTTTGCATATAACCTTTACTATTAAAATAGTAATAACTTCCATCTATCTTTTTTAATCCTGTTACCATTTTTCCACTACTATCAAAATAGTATTTATATTTCCCTATTGTTTTAAAACCAATTATAGCTTTGCCTGTAGAACTATTAAAATAGTACTTATTTTTTTTATACGTAATCCAACCAGATGTCATTTTTCCTTTACTATCAAAGTAATAGTAAAATCCATCTATTTTTTTAACACCTTTTATCATTTTACCATTTTTATCAAAATAGTAAGTATCTTTACCTAATTTTTTAAACCCAGTAACTGCAATACCTGTTGATTTATCAAAATAATACTTATTTCCCCCAAATTCTTGCCATCCTAAAAGTAGAGGTTTCTTATAACCATTCAGATAATAAGTATCGCCATCAATTTGATAAATTCCAATTATATTAGCACTACCATTATAGTATAACTTATTATTATCTTCATAGATTGTTAAAATGACTTCTTCATTTTGATGATATTCTTTTATAACTGTAAGAGCTGATACTGAAATACAACCTATAAACATAACTATTAAACTAATTAATATATATCTAAACTTCATATTTCCTCCCTTCTTAAATACTACTAATATTTTAATACATTTTATAAAACAATGCAAGTTTAATACATTTACTACCCCCTATAATTATATACAATTATATATTCATATTTCCTTTTAGATTAAAAAAATACCATTATTTAACAAATGGTATTAAAGCCATAAAACGACCCTTTTTAATTTCATTAGCTATATGTCTTTGATGTTTTGGACATGCTCCAGTAATTCTTCTTGGTAAAATTTTACCCTTTTCATTACTGATATATTTTTTTAAAACTTCAACATTTTTATAGTCAACATCTTTTCCTGCACACATTTGACATACTTTTTTCTTTTTTCTATAAAATTCAGCCATATTTCCTCCTTTAATCTAGGAAGTTATCATCGATTGTAACATTATCACCAAATTCAGCAAATGGATCGTTTTCTACATTGATC
>CANQER010000110.1 GCA_947595415.1 uncultured Bacilli bacterium | reverse complement strand
AGATATTGTAAAAGTAAAAGTAATAAAAATTGATAAAGAAAGACAAAAAGTAGGATTATCTATGAAAGTCTAAAAAATAGAAAGCTGTCAAAAAGGAAAATCTTTTTAACAGCTTTTTATTTTATACTTCAATTGTTGTATTTTGTTGTTCAACTTTTTCATTAGATTTTGTGTTATTTACTATAGTATCATAAAAACAAACTGTAGCTACTTGCATGTAAGGTAATAACCATAAGTAGCCGATGCCAAGAGTTAATGTTGCCAAAATTGCCCAACCGATGAAAGATAATAGTAGAACAAAATAGGAACCCCTTTTACCTTGCATTAAATTCTTACTTTTCATTACAGCTTCTTTTGCAGTTATATTTGGTTCATCATAAGCAATAAAAAATGATAATGAATAAGATAATTGTTTAACATAAAGCATAATACTACTAATAAATATTAGAATTACTCCTAATATTGCTAGTCCAAGCATAAGAGAAGTATCTGAACTTAGAGTTGTTAAACTACTAGTATTGATAAAATCCGCCGTATAAGTAGTGGCAAGAATGTATGTACTTGAAACAAGAAGCATAATATAGGATATTATCATAAGAATAATAGGTAAAGCTAACTTTAAAAATTGTCTAAAACATACCTTCCAAGCTCTTGAAAAATGAGAAAAACCAAGAGTTAAAAAATCAAAAGCTCCTACTTCTTCTCCTCTTTTTAGTTTCATAAAAGAAATTAAAAGTCCAAAAGAAAGTGGAATAGAAGTTACTAAAGTTATAATAGAAATTATGAAATTAAAAAAAGGTATATCTGATGTAAAGTTGTATAAAAAATCAAGAGCAAATTCTATTAAAACATAACAAAAAGTAATTAAAACTGCTATTCCCCATTTACCAGTTAGACTTTCTCTAGCCATTTTTCGAGTATCAGTTGCTGTCATCATTTGTATCCCCTCCTTTTCCTTTATATTATTTATACTGTTCTTGGATTTTTTTAATTTCATCAAAATGATTTCTTAAAATATCCAAAAATACATCAACTAAATTAGGATCAAACTGTGAACCACGGCATCTTTCAAACTCTGAGATAACCAAGTCAATAGGCATAGAATCACGATAAGAACGTTTAGATGTCATAGCATCAAAACTATCTGCAATTGTTGCAATTCTAGCAAAAAATGGAATATCTTCTCCCTTTAATTGACTAGGGTATCCGTGTCCATCATATTTTTCGTGATGATGTTTAACAATAGGGATTATATCTCTGAAAATTGTTGCAGTAGATAAAATATGAGCACCAATAGAAGGATGATTTTTTATTTCAGAATATTCATCATCAGTTAGTTTTGCTTCTTTTAATAAAATGCTATCAGGTACACCTATTTTACCAATATCGTGGAATAAACCACCTATTCGTAAAGTTTTTAAATCACTATCAGGTAATCCAAGATGTTTACCAATCAAAACAGAATAAGCTGCTACTCTGTCAGAATGCCCTCTAGTATATGTGTCTTTTGCATCAACTGTATAACGTAAAGTTTGAATACTTTCTAAATAAGATTTTTCTAATTCTTCATTTATTTTTTTGATTTCATTCATTTGAGAAATAGATTTAATGCCTGATTCAATTAATAATAATAATTGATCAAATTTATCACTTTTTTCACAATAACCTTGAATATCAAGTCTTCTAATAGTTTCCAAAGGTGGAGCTAAATCCTTATGTCCAGTTAGTAATAATATATATAATTCTTTATTAAAAGTTCTTATTTTCTCTACAACTTGATCACCGTGAATTGGAGTCATAATGAAGTCTAGAATCATTAAATCAAAATGCTCGTTTTTTACTCTTTCAATTGCTTCCATTGGGTCTGTAACACCAGTAAATTCATATCCAGATCTTTTCAAAAAGATAGATAAAGAATCAATAATTCCTTCTTCATCATCAACAGCGATGATTTTATAATTTCTATTTTCTGTGTTTTCTATATTTTGTACCCCTTTTCTCATAACGTCTCCTTTCATTACATATGAAGTTATCTACATTATATTAATAATTTGTGGAAAAAGCAAGTACTTTTTTAAATTATAAAGGTATAACAATTTTGAAAGTAGTTCCTTTACCTTCTTCTGATTCTACAAGGATAGTTCCATTGAAGTGAGCTCTTATAGTTGAATAAGACATATATAAACCAAGACCAGTACCATTTTTTCCCTTAGTAGTTACCATTTCAGTAAACAATTTTTGCTTTACTTTATCTGGAATGCCTGAACCATAATCTGTAACAGAAATAATTAAATTATTATTTTCCTTTTCAGCTGCTATATCTATGGTTTGGTCTGTTTTTCCATTATAAGCTTGAATAGAATTTGAAATCATATTATTAATAACTTGTATTAAACTATTTATATCACCGTGAATAATAGTATTTTCATCAGTTTTTAAAGAGATGTTTAGATATATAATAGCATTTTTAAGTTCGTGTTTCATCAAAATATCTACTCTTTTTAAAACTTCTCCGATAGTAAAAGAAATTTTTTCTTCATTAGACATACTAACAGCTTGACCCTTAACGGCAGTGATAATATCAGACATATATTCTGTATGAGTTTTAATTTTAGCAATCCAATCAGACATATCTTTAGCAATTTCATGATGGTCATTACTATTAACTTCTGGATCATCAATAGAAGAATCATATTCTTTTATTAAATCAGTCAAACCTTCTGTAGCACCTGAAATAGACATTATAGGAGTTTTTAAGTTATGTGCTATACCACCTATTAATTGTCCAAGAGAAGCTAAACGCTCTCGTTCCATTAAAGTTTCTTGACCATTATGTATTTGTTCAATATTTTTTGCCGTTAATTCTTGGATTTTATTATAGTAAAATGCTAAGTCACCAAACTCATCATTAGAAGCAATAGGCAGTATTTTTTCTTTATCTATTTCTTGAGTATCAACAATGTTTTTTAAGCTATTTGAAGTCTTAATTAAATTGTTAGAAATATTGTGAGACCATATAAATAGTAAAATTGAATATACAAT
>CANQER010000109.1 GCA_947595415.1 uncultured Bacilli bacterium | reverse complement strand
ATTTTTATAAGGATGGTAAGGTTTATATTAGCCTAAATGAAGGGGTAAGTTTACCTATTGTTATAAAAGGTGATAAAGGGTATTATACTGATTATTTAGGTGATTTATATTACCTTAAAAAAGAGGATGTTAAAGTTATAAGTCATCAAAATACTAATAGACAGTATACAACTGGGATAAGGGCTTTGGTGTATCACAAATTTTATGATCAAGATGGTTGTGAGTCTATTATTTGTCATGAAAAAAGGGTTTTTGAAAAACAGATGAAGTATTTAGCTATTAATAATTACTATACAGTTAGTATGAAAGAGTTAGAAATGTTTATTGATAAAAAGATTAATTTACCTAAAAAAAGTGTTGTTGTGACGATTGATGATGGGGGTAAAAGTATTAAAAAAATAGCTTATCCTATTTTAAAAAAATATGGGATACATGCTACTTTGTTTTTAATAACATCCAAATATAAAAAAGAAGATTATGAATTTGAAAATGTTGAAATTCATTCTCATAGTCATAATCTTCATAATAAAAATGTTTGTCCAGATGGGGAATATGGGGGTGGTGGCATTAGATGTTTGGATGAAAAAACAATTTTAAACGACTTAAAAACAAGTCGTAGTCTTTTAGATAATACGACTGTGTTTTGTTATCCATATTATGAATATAACAATTATGCAATAAGGTTACTTAAACAAGCTGGGTTTAAAATGGCCTTTGCGAATAAAGGTTTTAAAATAACTACTAGTGTTAATAAAATGGCTATTCCAAGATATACAATTTTATCATCTCTTACTTTTAATGAGTTTAAACAGATGTTAGATTGATATCTTTTTTGATCTCCATTAATTCGTCAACTGAAACATCTAGGCAAACAGCTAATTTATACAAAGTTTGAATTGAAAAACCATGACCAGTTTCTATACGTCGCATAAAATCATATGAAATTTCAGCCATTAAAGCTAACTGTTCTTGAGTATAACCTCTAATTTTACGATATTTTCTAATGTTTTTACGAATAACTTGTTTTATATCCTTGTTAAAATCAAAATATTGATTATCCATATGCGAACACCACCAATATAATTGTTTCATAAATGAGTTAAAATATTCGTGACCTAACAGTACCAATTTACCATTAATTATGATATAATACTATGTAACTAATGACGTATAAGGAGATAGTATGAAAGTTTTGGAAAATTATTGTCATGTAATCATTGATGATATCGAAAATAAGATAAAAGAATTATATGTTTTAAAAAGTAGGGATAAAGATACTGATATAGATAATTACATAGTTAAATATCAGGAATTGTTATTAAGAACATATTGTTTACTTGAAAAAATAATTGATTGATTTTATAAGTTTACTCGTGATATAATTTATCTAGGGAGTGACTCTATGAAAAAAAGAATATTGTTTTTAATGATATGTTGTTTTTTTACTGGCAATGTTAAGGCTTTGGTGTTTGATGATCCTAATTTCCAAAAATGTGTTGTTGATGAACTTAATAGTAAACAAGTAAATGATATAAGTAATCGTGGTTATGATACTGATATATCTAAAGATGAGTTAGCTAGTATTACTTATTTGAATTGTAGTGGTGATAATAAAATATCTGATGGGATGGAATTAAAGTATTTCCCTAATTTAGAGACTTTAAAATTAAGTAATCATAATATTAGTAAAATTGATGTTAAAAACAATAAGTTACTTACTAGTTTGGATTTGAGCAATAATCGAATTAGTAGTATTGATCTAAGTAATAATGTGAAACTGGTTAGTTTAAATCTTGATAATAATAGTTTAACTAAAATTAATATTTCCCATAATAGTTTGCTTGAAAAGATGGAGATTAATGATAATAATTTAGTTACTCTTGATACTTTGAATAATTCTAAACTTAAGTATTTAGGTCTTAGTAATAATAAACTTACTAGTGTTAATTTTAGTAAAAATTTGGAGTTAACTAATTTATATATTGATAATAATAAGCTTCGAACTTTAAATTTATCTAATAATAATAAGTTAAAAGAGGCTAAGATATATGGAAATTTATATAGTACTGATAGTATAAGTTTGAAGCAAAATGCGACTTTGAAACTTAAAAATTATGTTATAATGCCTAAGGATATTAAGGCAACAGAAGAGTGGTATAGTACAGATTCTTCTATCGCTACTTTTAATAAATGGAATTTAAGAGCTATTATGGGGGGTAAAACTGATATAAGATATACATACAAAGCTGTTGATGCTGATATTTATTATCAATTTGATGGAGTTGCGAATGTTATTAGTGTTAGTAATAATAATTATCTAAAGGAGTTGTCTTTTAGTTCTGGCCAAATTGAGTTTGATAAAAATACTAATCGTTATGATATGAGTGTGGAAAATAGTGTTACTGATTTAGTGGTAAGGGCTATAAGTGATGATCGTAAGTCAAAAGTTGAAATTTTGGGAAATAATGATTTAGTAGTTGGGGATAATTTAGTTACGATTAAAGTTACTGCTGAAAATGGGAAGGTTAGAAATTATTTTGTTAATGTTAGAAGGATTTCTAAGGATAGTAAGTTATCTAGTAATAGTTATTTAAAAAATATTGAGATTAAAAAATATCGTTTGAAGTTTGATTCTAAGGTTTATGAGTATAAGTTAAAGATTAAGAAGGGTGATAAAAGATTAGATATTAAAACGACTGCTTTTGATGATAAGACGATTGTGGTAGTTTTGGATAATAATAATCTTGAAACTGGTAGTGTAGTTAAGATTAAGGCAACTGCTGAAGATGGGACTACTAGTACTTATGTGATTGAAATAGAGGCTATTAGTAGTGTTTGGATTTGGATTTTTGCAATTGGGGTAATAGGAATAATAGGTTCTATTATAGCTTATATTGTTTTGAAAAGAAAAAATAAGATTAGTACAAATTAAAAACTTCAGGTTAATGAAGTTCTTTACAAATACCACTACTTGGTTGATAGAAACAATGATTTTTGTATCTTCCAGCTAGTTGTTGGTCCCACCATGTGCTTTTGCATTGTTGATTAGATCCTGGGGCATAAAACCATAGG
>CANQER010000108.1 GCA_947595415.1 uncultured Bacilli bacterium | reverse complement strand
TACCCTTTATCACCTTTTATAACAATAGGTAAACTTACCCCTTCATTTAGACTAATATAAACCTTACCATCCTTATAAAAATTAGTCTTTTTTTTAGTAACTACATTTTCATTAAACACAATATAATTTTTATATCGTTCATCTTTTTTACTATTTTTAATATTAGTTTTAATATAATAGTTACTATCTTTAATCTTAAAATAACCAAATTCATCTTTTACTAATGACAAATTAGCACTTTTACTTATATATCCTACTTTAACATACTTGTTTTCCTCTTGTTTATACAAATCAACATAAGGATTATATGTTTTAAAACCATTAATACCTAAAATAATCATCATTAAAATTAATTTCTTCATTTTTATATAATAAACCTTTATTTAGAAAAATAATGTCAAAAAAAAGTATAGTTATTCTACACTTTTATCTAATTTTACTTTAACATCACTTATTCTACCATCACGATAATACTTAATCGTAATTGTATCACCAACATTATATTTATAAAGTAAAAATCTAAATTGTCCCACACTAGTTATTTTATCATCGTTTATTTGAAGAAGAACATCTCCTTTTGCAAGTTTAGCTCTACTAGCTGGTGAATCATCAGAAACAGTTACTACTACAACTCCAGTTTCATTATTTATAACCTCTTCATCTAAATAAATACCATTTAAATAAAGACCATATGTATTAGTAACATCATCTAAACTAATACCAAGCATAGGACGATCTACTTTTTTACCCTTTTCTAAGTTAGAAACAGTCGACATAACAATTTCAATAGGTAGGGCAAAGCCCATTCCTTCAATTTCATCTTGGACTAATTTTAAAGAATTAACTCCAATTACATCACCATTTATATTACATAAAGGCCCTCCACTATTACCAGGATTCATAGCAGCATCAGTTTGAAGTACCTCTAACATATATTCCCCATTCGAAAGAGAAACATTAACCTCTCTATTCTTACCAGATAAAATACCCTTAGTAACAGTTCCAGCATAAGACTTACCAAGAGGTGAACCTACAGTAAAGACTGTATCACCCAATTTAGACTTTTGACTTTCCCCTATTTGTGCAACCTTTTTAACAGCCTTTCCATCCATTGACAAAACTGCTATATCAGCATATTCATCAGTACCTAATACTTTAGCTTCTACTTCATTACCATCAGTAGTAATTACCTTAATATTGTCACAACCTTCAACAACATGGTTATTAGTTATAACATAGCCATTTTTATCATCTTTTTTATAAACAAACCCAGTCCCAGTACTATATTTACGATTGCCCTTATAAGCCTCAATTACCAAAACTGCATCATAAATATTTTCAATCCCAGAACTAATAGTATCAGTCTCTTTAACACTTACCTCTTTTAAAGTCATATCAGTTTCATTAGGTAAATATTTACAAACTGCAATTGTTCCTATAACACCTATAAATATTGCTACAACAATAGTAATTATATAAGTAAGTTTTTGTCGCATACATTCCTCCTATTCTATTATATCGCGCCAGTTATTTGGAAACCCAATTTGATTTAAAATACAGTTTAAAGATATAACATCAACCTTACCATCTAATATATCAACTTCATAAGCAAACTCTCTTATAAAATCGTGAAATTCATTTTCAGACAACATCTCTTTAAAAATAATTACTAAAGCAAATAAATCATTTTTACCATAAATGTATTCATCTTCAAATTTTTCAATTTCTAACATATGATGATATTTAGTATCTTTAATTTTTCTTTGTGTTCGATGATTGTACAAAATATCTTCATGAGCACATAAATTACGAAAGTTAGCTAATAAAGATAAATAAATAACTAAATTTTCAACTTCAAGTCCATATATATCAGCTATATCAATCTGATCTTCAGTTTTTAAAATTGAATACAATTCAGATATTATTCCAAAAGACAAAACTTTAACTAAGATCCATAAAGGAACATAACCATAGTTACTCATATAGTGAAGAGTAGCAGTATGTTGTCTTCCATTTACTCTAATTTGTCTTTTCATTTTGTTTAAAATATCTTTTACTTGTCTACTTCGCATATTATCTTGAGTGAAGTTTTTTAAATTCAAATAATCTTTTTCACGATAACCATATTTTTTAGATAGTTGATAACTTATAATTGACTTTATATTGTTTTCAATAATAAGTATATTTTTAAAACAAATATTTCTAATTCTACGATCAAATACAAATACAGAATATAACTCTTCAAATGTTGTTCCTTCAATAAATCTATTTTCTTTAGAATCTTTCATAAATATATGACGATAACCACTTAAAAAGAAATAATTTTCTTTAAACAAAACATTTTTAGCTTCGTCATAGTTATTTATAACTAAACCTTTAGACTTTAAAATGTCTATTTGTTCATCTAGATTTTTGAATATTTTATTATTCATAACACCACCTAGTATAATTATATCATGAATTTAAATTATAACTCAAGAACAAGTATATTATAACCATTAAATGTGTATAATTTGTGTAATTTTTATGTTTTTTAAGTTAAATATTTTAAAACACCTTTTACTAAAGTTTCAGATATTTTTTTTTGATAAGAACTAGTTTGAAGTAAATACCTTTCATTTGGGTTACTTAAAAATCCTACTTCTACTAAAATACCTGGAACGTTTATTCTTTGATACAAATAGATGTTTTTTAATTTGGTATGTTTACGATTAGTATTTAAGTCTTTTTTTAATATGTCTTGAAATATTTGAGCGATTTTTTCATTTTTTTCGTTTACTGAATCATAGAAAACTTGGGCTCCTTTCCAAGTACTAGAAGGATCTGAATTAAGATGGATGGATAAAAATAAATCACAATTAGAATCATTTATAATATTACCTCTTCTTGATAGGTCACTTCTTTTTCTACTAGTTGTGTATGGAATAGATAAATCATAATCACCATATCTAGTTAGTAAAACTGTAGCTCCTAAGTTTTCTAAATCTTTTTGAAGTACTTTAGATATGTTTAAATTTATATCTTTTTCTTTTATATCTTTATATATAGCTCCAGGATCAATACCTCCATGTGCAGGAATAGGAAAAGTCCAAAAATATCATTATTTCTTAAAATTCAATGTTCCATTCTATTTCTA
>CANQER010000107.1 GCA_947595415.1 uncultured Bacilli bacterium | reverse complement strand
CAAATTTTTCAAGTTTTTTCAAACAAAAAGCGATATGTTCATTTTAAACATACCACTTTGTCAACAGTCTGAAATAAGCATTTATTGCTTATTTTTGATTTTTATAGATAAATTATGTATAATATTATTAGGTGATAAAATGTTTGAAAATTTAGGTGATAGATTACAATCTGCAATCGATAAGATAAAGGGTTATGGTAAAATAACTGAAGATAATATTAGTGATGTAACAAGAGAAATTAGACTTGCTTTACTAGAAGCAGATGTAAATTATAAAGTTGTTAAAGAGTTTATCAATAAAGTAAAAGAAAAAGCTTTAGGAGAAGAAGTACTAAAGAGTTTAAAACCAAGTGAAATGTTTGTTAAAATTGTAAAAGATGAATTAGTTGAACTATTAGGAGGAGAAAAAAAAGAACTTTATTTAAGTGGTAATCCTTCTATTTTAATGTTGGCTGGTCTTCAAGGATCTGGTAAAACCACAACTATTGGTAAACTTGGTTTATTACTTCGTAAAAAGTATAATAAAAAACCTCTTTTAGTAGCTTGTGATGTATATAGACCAGCTGCGATTGACCAATTAAAACAAATAGGAAAACAACTAAATATTGAAGTATATTCTGAAGATGCAAATCCTGTAACGATTTCTAAAAATGCTTTAAAATATGCGAAAGAAAATAATTTTGATTATGTTTTAATTGATACTGCAGGTCGTCTTCATATTGATGAAGAACTTATGTTAGAGTTAAAAAACATAAACGAGGAAGTAAAACCAAATGAAATTTTACTGGTAATTGATAGTATGACTGGTCAAGATGCTATTAATGTAATTGAAGGATTTAATAGTAATTTACCTTTAACTGGAGCTATTTTAACTAAGTTAGATGGTGATACTAAAGGTGGGGCTGCTTTATCAGTTAGGTATTTAACTAATGTGGCTATTAAATTTGTTGGGGTCAGTGAAAAAATGGATGGCTTAGAAGAGTTTTATCCAGAACGTATGGCTAGTAGAATTCTTGGAATGGGCGATTTAATGTCAATGATTGAAAAAGCTGAAAATGTCATTGATGATGAAGCGATTAAAACAGCTAAGAAAATGCAAAAAGGTAATTTTGATTTGGAAGATTTTTTAGTTCAACTTAAACAAATAAAAAAACTAGGACCTTTAGAAAACCTTATTAAAATGATTCCAGGAGCTAAGAAAATGGGACTTTCTAATGTTTCTATTGATCCTAAACAACTAGCTCATATTGAGGCTATAGTTCTTTCGATGACTCCTTATGAAAGAAAGCATCCAGAAATTTTAAAAGCTAGTAGAAAACAAAGGATTTCTAAAGGATCAGGAAGAAGTGTTACAGAAGTAAATAATTTGTTAAAACAGTTTGAACAAATGAAACAAATGATGAAACAGTTTAAAAATGGTAATTTAAAAATGCCTTTTTAAGACAAATGACATATTCAAAATACCCCATCGTACATATTATAAAATAGATAAGGGGGATTTGAATGTTTAATAAAAATAATTTTTGGGGTCAAAACAACATGATGGATGGATGTTGCCAATCTCAAAACATGGATATGAATATGTGTGATAATGAAAGGGAAATTGTAGAACCAATGGTAAATAAATGTATTGAAAGAGAATTTGTTCATGAAGTACCACATATTTGCCCTATTAATACACACATTATAAATAAACATATCTATAATCATACTTACACACCATGCTATACATGTACAGAAGAAAACCAAGTTATCAATAATGATTGTGGTAATTGTTGTGGTTTTTAAAACAGTTTAAAACTGTTTTTTTTTATAAATTTAATGATGTTAATTGGGTATAATAATAAAATACAGTTGACATATGTATAAACTTTGTATATACTATAAATGGAGATGATATTATGGAAGTAAGAATTCAAAAATGGGGAAATTCTGATGGAATTAGAATTCCTAGTAGTATTTTAAAATCTTTAAATATAAAAACTAACGATATATTAAATATAGAACAAGAAGAAGATAAAATAATTATTAGTATTCCAAAGAAAAAAAAGATATCTTTAGAAGAAAGATTTAAAAATTATCAAGGTAACAATTTAGCTAAAGATTTTTCTTGGGATGATCCTATGGGTAGGGAAATGTGGTAAAAAAATATATCCCCAAACAAGGAGACATTGTTTTTTTAGATTTTAATCCCACCAAAGGACATGAACAAGCAGGAGTTAGACCAGCAGTTATAATAAGCAATAATACCTTTAATCAAAATACTAAAATGGTTATTCTATGTCCTATTACATCTAATAATAAAGAATTCCCAACCCATTATAAGTTAGAAGATACTACTAATGTCCATGGATCAGTTTTATGTGAACACGTTAGAAGTATAAATTATGAAATTAGAAACTTAAAATTTGTTGAAAAATTAAGTGATAATGATTTTATAAGTATAATTACTTTATTAAATGCTTGTCTTGAAGAATAGTCTATCAAAAGTATTATAGTTTTTAAAATTATGTTATAATGTAGATGGTGATAATATGGATTTATATAGTTTTTATAATTCTATTTTAAATATTGGAAATACTAGTAAAGAAGTTATTACAAAAATAGTCTTAGAAGAAAAGAAAAAACTAGAAGATAAAACTAGTAATTTAGATGGATTTTGTAAGTATATAGCTAATCAAATAGATGTTAGATTAAAAGAGTTAAATATAAAAACTTATAAAATCGACCTTAAAAATATAGTTGATGTTGATCATGTAGTTTTAATAGCTGAATACAAAGTTAATGATCAAATAAAAAGATTACTTATAGATCCAACTTTTAGTCAATTTCAAAAAAGTGAAAACAAAATACTTGTTAAACTAGATAAATGGCCTAGTGATAAATTAGATAGTAGTATTTTAAATCCACTTTTAGAAAATGGTGTAATAGATATTGATAATAATATCTTTAATAAATATATAAATGCTTTTAGTAATAATTTGATATCTATTAATTTAGATGAATACTTAATTAACTTACAACTTGATAGTTTAGGTAAAAATAAACGTTAAAAAGATAATATTATTAAATAGTCATAAAAGGCTATTTTTTTTTGTCGAATTTTGTTATAATATATATGGTGAGGATATGAAAAAAGTAGGTTTAGTATTATTAATTATTTTTTCGTTTTTTATCCTTAGTTGTAAAACAAAAGCATT
>CANQER010000106.1 GCA_947595415.1 uncultured Bacilli bacterium | reverse complement strand
ATTTTTTTAACTAGAGTTTTATTAATACTAGATTCTTCAATACTAAATCCATCTGCAGCTTTAAGTTTTAATACATCTCCATAAGCAAGACTCATGACATAAAATGTTTTTATGTTTTTATTTATTTTTTTTACATTTTCTAATGTTTGGTAATTTTGGGAAGTTATAACACAACTGTTTTGAAAATCATATTTTAAAATTAAGTCGATAACTGATTTTTCAAAATCCTTTTCATGACCAGTTGGTTTTAGTTCAATATTTAATTTTATTTTGTTTGCTTTTGCGTATTTTATTACACTTTCTAAAAGAGGTATTTTTTCACCCTTGTATTTTTTATCAAGAAAACTTCCAGCATCTAATTTTTCTACTTCATCATAAGTAACATCCCAGGTATTTTTATTTAAGTTAGTAGTTCTTTTTAAGTTAGTATCATGTAAGACTATTAGTTTTTGATCTTTAGTTTGTTGAACATCTAATTCTATCCAATCTGCATTCATTTTTTTAGCGTTTTTAAAGGCAATCATTGTGTTTTCTGGATAGTTAACTGATGCTCCTCTATGAGCTGTTACTTCGATAGTTCTAACGTATTCAATTTTAAAATCGTATTTATTATTCATAACTGAATAGGTAAATATACTAAAACTAAATATTACTAATAAAACAATAATGTATTTTAAAATATTTATTTTTTTAGGTTTTATTTTTATTTCTTCTATTTTTAAATGGTTTATTTTTTCTTCTCTTTGATCTTTATGATAATAGTATAAAGCACTTATCATAGCATAACTAATAGGAGTTATTAAAAGAGTCATTACTATAAAGGAAATTGCGATTAAAAGCCATATTATAGTTATAAGTAAGTTACTTATTATTTTTTTACCTAACCAAGTATACAATAGATAGATAAGTAAAATACCTAGTAAGATAAAAATTATATAAAATATTACTATAAGTATTTGGATGATTAAGATTTTAAAATAATCTTTTAGTTTGTTTTTTCTACTTAAAATAGTACTTAATCTTCTTGCTTGTTTAAAGTCACAATCTTCTAAAACAAAGTAATGGATAGAATATAACCATCTAAATAAAATGATCGTTAATAAGAAGATAAAAATAGCATATATGATAAGTAGAGTTTTATTACTAACAATATAATCCATTATAAATTCTGGAACTGCGATTGTTGAGATAAATCCTGATGAAATTCCTATATTTAAAAATGGGATTAAGAAGATAACTAAAAATGGAAGTAAAATATTTTTTCTATTAAAAATACGAATTGATTTTTTACATGCCATCATAAAAGATTCTTTTACAGTTATTTTCTTTTTTTGATATGAACAATCTAGAATAATGATTATTGTACTAATATCAATTATTGTATAAAATGTAATAAGCATAATTAAAATAAAAAGAAGAATTATAGTAATAGGATTAAGTAAAAAACTTCCTACGTTTTCTAGAGTTAGATATGTATAACCTGTTAAATGGATAGTTAATTTAAACAGTTCTAAAAATAAGGGAATAAAAATTACTATAGAAACTAATTTGTAGATAAGTTCAAAAGTAATTAAAGTTTTTATATTATATTTAAGCATATTTTTTATTTTTTTCATAAAACTCACTTCCTAATTATATTAATATTATATCACTAAACATAGTTAAAAACTAGGTTATAATAAAAAACTCAAACAATAAGTTCGAGTTTTATTACTAGTACTATTTAATTCTATTTCTCCACTTTTGAATTAGCTACTTACCAAATTTCTTTTGAAAAGAAAAAAGATTTATTAATCTCATTTCCAATACTAATTATCTTTTATTAATAGATTCTTTACTAATTCTATGTATAAAGAAATAGCACTCAATTTAGCACAGATTAAGCGAAACCTTTTTAGGTAAGTGCCCAACTCGCTCAGTTAAGTCTTCCCCTTTTATTTTATGCAAGTTTTCTATATTAAAGTTCGAAAAAGTTCGAACAGATTCGTCAATGGTAGCGAGAGAGGGGATCGAACCCCCGACCTTCTGGGTATGAACCAGACGCTCTAGCCAGCTGAGCTATCTCGCCATTTCTTTAAGCAAATTAATTATATCAAATTTGCTTAAAATTTACAATACTTTTTTCTATTTTTCGAAAATTATTAAATATCCATATATTTTTTATAAGTAGGTAAAATACCTTCTTTTTTTTCTGACATACTAGGTCTTATTTGGAATACCCCTGGATAACAATTACCTTCAATTAACACAGGTCCATCAGAAGTAATAGCAACATCCCAACCAACATAAGCAACTTCCTTTACAACTAAACTAGCTTCACAAACCATTTTTTTAGCTTCCTCAAAAAGAGGAATTTGAAAACCAACAATTTCTTTTTTAGTAATAGGATGAACACTAAACAAATTATCATCTTGATCAATCGCAGGAACTAAAACCTTACCCTTATCATCTACAAAGGCATACATTCCTCCCCCACAGAAATTATCAATTACTCCCCCATTACCAATCTTAAGTAAAGCTTGAAGAAAGTACCCTTTTCCATCCTTGTAAAAAGTAAACATTCTAATAGTATTAACAGAATTCTTATACAATGATGCCATATCCTTATGTTGCACAACAACCTCTTCTACCAAAGTTTGATTATTTTCAATCAACTGATTATATATCTTTTCTGCATCCTTAATATTAACTTTAATTTTTTCAACCTTAAATCCCCCATCACCATCAATAGGTTTTACCATAATCTCTTTTTTATCCTTGATAAATTTTTTAAACTCATCCAAATTATTATCTAAATACAAACAATCTCTTTTCATAAATTTTTTAAAAAGTTTATTAAACGAAACCTTATCATCAAAACAATACCAATAATTTTTATCATTATACTTACTTACAATTTGATTGTTTAAACCCCTAGTTAAAAAAGTCTTACGTTGTTTATTATTTAACAAATAAAACTCAAATTCTTGATAATCATAATAACCAGCTTGATATCTAAGTCCACAAAAAACCATATCTGCAAATATTCTAACAAAATTCTTATTCGCTTTAACACTAACATTTTTCGCAATTTTAATCATATTAGAATAATCAGCATGAAAAATACGTTTAACTAAATAACTAAACTTTCCCATTTTACCACCTTAGATAATTTTAACATATAAATTTACTATTGTAAACTACATCAAAAATAAACGATGTAGTAAAATAGATGTGGGAAAATAAATTTTTCTAAAATAAAAGAGAAAACACTCAAAATTTAAAAACTGTTAT
>CANQER010000105.1 GCA_947595415.1 uncultured Bacilli bacterium | reverse complement strand
AAATGAGTGTTGAGAATTTGTTTAAAGGGGTTTGTATAGCTAGTGGTAATGATGCAGTTGTAACAAAAAAGCAGTAATAAGTTAAAAAAAGAAAATAATAATTTAAGTCCTTTAAAAACATTGGACTTGGGAAATGCAAGAAAAATATTATCAATCTAAAGTTTTAAATGCAGATAATAATGATGTGTTTATATGGAGTGTATTTTTAAAACCAGAATATACAAATAGTGGTAAGGAAGAAGTTATTGGACAAGTTACTTCTCAAAAAAAAGAGGAAGACATTACTATTCGTGATGTAGGTTGGTATATGGAGCTAGAGCAATGGTAGATTATATGTTTAAACAAGTAGGAATAAATGCGATTTCTTCTGGTGCTGTAAAAGATAATATAGCGTCTTGCAGAATATTTGAAAAATTAGGATTCACTAAGATAGGTGAATTTGAAGAAGAATCACCTTATACTTTTTATGATGGAATATTAACTTTTTCTAAGTATGAATTAACTAAAGAGGAATATTTTAATAAAAAAAGTGAAAATGTTTGACAAAAATATTATAATTACATAATAAAAATCAAGGGTATAGATGAACTCATTTTGTTTGCCCTTGATTTTGATTTCGAAAATTTTTTTATCTATAGTGTTTTTCATCATAAATCTATTCTTTTATCATATCCATATATGTTAAGAACATATTTAAACTAGGACCAATGGTTGGAACAAATTCTTTATCTTTAATAATCCTTTCTAATTCCTCAATTGTAACATATTTTACTTCACTTACTTCATCTTCTTGCATTTTTATATCATTTAAGTTAATATCTTGTTCTATATGCCATACATCAACATAATCATATTTTCTTTTAATGCTACCTATTAATTCAGCTTTATCCATGTTTGGTTTAACACCTAGTTCTTCTTCAAATTCTCTAGCACAAGTCATTTCACTAGTTTCACCAGTTATAGCAGCACCACCAGTTTCATTCCACATATTAGGAAACATTTTTTTGTTAGCTGATCTTCTTTGAATTAATATTTCACCTTTGCTATTTGTAATCCAAATATGTATTGATAAACGATATTCTCCTAATTCAGGTTTAGTACTTCTTTCAACTTTTTTACCTGTCTTATTTTTTTTACCATCATAAATATCTACTATTTCCATATATAATCAACCTTTCTAACCATTATTATACCATAATTTTTTATATCAAAATATTAGAGTTTTTAATTATTTTGTAGAACTTAAGTATTTGAGTTCTTTTTTTTATTTATTTTAATAAGGTTAAATGGGGAGGAAAAAAATTGGAAAATAAACTTGAAACTCTAATCGCTAAAAAATTAATACAAAAAGAGTTATTAAAAGAAATAGTGAGTGTTGGTTTAATTGATTTTGTAGAAGGAAACAATATTATAAAAAAATTAGAAGGAGATATTAATAAACTAGATGAAATACAAAAAAAAGATAAAAATATAAAAAATCTAATAGTCAAAATTCCAATTTAGAAGGAGCGTTATATATTATGGATCTTTACCAAATTAGAAATATTTTAGCACAAGGTAAGAAACTTATTGATTTACCTCTTTATGTTACATTTTATGCTCGTGTATCTACAGATCATGAAGAACAATTAAATTCATTAGAAAATCAAATTATGTATTTTGAAAATTATATAAAATCACAAAAAAATTGGATATTTGTTCCTGGATATGTCGATGAAGGAATAAGTGGAACAAGTATAAACAAAAGAGATAATTTTATTAAAATGATTAATGATGCAAAAAATGGTAAATTTAATTTAATACTTACAAAAGAAATATCAAGATTTTCAAGAAATACCATTGATAGTATAAAATATACCCAAGAATTATTACGCGAAAATGTAGGTGTATTTTTCTTAAATGATAATATAAATACTTTTGAAACTGACTCTGAACTTCGTTTAACTATTATGTCATCTATCGCTCAAGATGAAATAAGAAAATTATCTGAAAGAATTAGGTTTGGATATAAAAGAAGTATTGAAAAAGGCGTTGTACCTGGTAATGATAATTTTTATGGTTATAAAAAGAATAAAGGCAAATTAGAAATAATAGAAGAAGAAGCGAAATTAATTAGACTTATTTTTAATGAATATAGTAAAGGACGTATGGGAACTTCTAAATTAGGACACTATCTATATGATAAATATAATATTGTTAGTAAAACTAATAAACCTCTTGCAGGAACAGTTATTGGAAGAATAATTAGAAATCCAAAATATAAAGGTTATTTTTGTGCTCATAAAGAAACTACTATTGATTATCACTCTAAAAAAAGAATTAGATTTAAACCAGATGAATGGATAGTTTATAAAGATAATGTTGCTTGTCCACCAATAGTATCAGAAGAAATATGGGAAAGATGTAATGAAATACTTAATAAAAATTCACATAAGCATAAAACACATACTAGAACTGATATGAGATATGCACTTTCTGGCAAGATTAAGTGTTATCATGATGGAGCAACTTTTATAAGAGGTGGCTATAAAAATAAAAAAACTGGATTAATGAGTAAATATTGGGGCTGTTCTAATTATAGAAAATATGGAAAAGAAAAAGTAAATGGCTGTAATACTCCAATTATTCACTATGAAGAATTATTATCTATATTTAAAAAGATGGCTAGTACTTTTTTTAATAAAGAAAATGAGATTATAAAAGAAATATATAGTTTAATAAATGACATAAAAGTAAAAAAAGATTATACTAAAGATATAAATGATATAGATAAAAAAATAGAAATTATTAAAAGTGCTAAAGTAGAACTTATTAATATGAGAGCGCAAAAAGAAATAGATAGTGAAGAATATAATATTCAAAAGGAAAAATATAATTTTGATTTAAATATTTTAAAAAAGAAAAAAAGTGAATACTTATCTATTATTGATGAAGATAACTATAAAGATAGTATCGATGGTTTTTATAACAAAATAAAAAGTATAATTTTAAATAATAATGAATCAATATTTAGAATATTTGGAAGTATAATAGATACTATATATGTGGAAAGATTTGATGAAGATAATATACATAAGGTAATGTTACATTTCAAACTTAATATACCAAGCTACAGTAGTAGCATAAATTTAAAGGATTTTTTACTGCTTTTTAGTAAGCACGACAGATGCGATAGTCGCTTTAGCTGAAAAAATTGCAGGAACTGAGGATGCATTTGTTGATATGATGAATAAAAAAGCTAGACAATTAGGCCTTAAAAGTACGAATTTTAAAAATCCTCATGGGTTAGA
>CANQER010000104.1 GCA_947595415.1 uncultured Bacilli bacterium | reverse complement strand
TTACAACTACATTATAATACATTTTTTAAAAAATAAAAAGACTATTAGCAAAATTTCTTTTGTCAACAGTCTGAAATAACGACCTTTAAATCGTTATTTTTTTTTATAAAACTATCGCAAATAAATTACCAGATCCCTTATTAACCAACTTAGACAAAGTTTGTTGAAGTTTAAATCTTGCATTTTCTGGCATCAAAGAAAGTTTAGCTTGAATACCCTCTTTTACAATAACATCTAAACTACGACCAAATATCTCACTTTTCCAAATACTAGCTGGATCATTTTCTTGATCTTTCATAAGATAGTTGATAAGTTCTTTACTTTGAATTTCAGATCCAATAATAGGTTCAAAAGTACTTTCAACATCAACCCTTATCATATGTATAGAAGGAGCTACAGCCTTTAATTTAATACCATATCTACTACCTTGTTTAATAATTTCTGGTTTATCTAACTTCATATCCACAAGACCTGGAGAAGCAACCCCATACCCAGTTGTTTTAACCATTTTTAAAGCTGTTTTAATTTGATCATATTCTTGTTTAGCTTCATTGTAATCTTGGAATAAAGAAAGTAATTGACTTTTACTTGTAATATCAATACCTATAATATCTTTTAACACTTGATTATATAAATATTCTGGAGCTTCTAAAGTAATAGTAACTTCACCTGTAGCTGTATCAACATTTGATAGATAAGCTTTACTAATATATTCACAATTGTTAAAGTGACTAGTTATATTATCAATATCACGTAATTTATCAATCTCAATAACACTTTCTTTTATTTTATCAATGTATATTTTTTTAAGCCAATTATTTGGAGACAAGCACGCAATCCATTCTGGCATATCAACCTTTACTTCTAAAACTGGAAATTCATATAAAGCTTCCCTTAAAATATTGTAGATATCTCTTTCTGCAATATTTTCAACACTGATAGGTAAAACTGGAACCCCATAATTTTCACTTAACTTTTCAGCCATTCTTTCAGTTTCAGGTAACATTGGATGAGTTGAATTTAAAATCACGATAAAAGGTTTACCTATTTCTTTTAACTCTCCAACTACTCTTTCTTCAGCTTCAACATAATCATTTCTAGATATTTCACCAATAGATCCATCAGTAGTCATAACTATTCCAATACTAGAATGATCTCTTATAACTTTTTCTGTCCCTATTTCAGCTGCTTCTATAAAAGGTATTTCTTCATCATACCAGTATGAATTTAAAAAGTGATACCTAAATTTTAAAAATTATCTACCATTTAAGGTAGTTAAACTAATACTTCATTTTTACTAATTCTATAATGAATTTCTAACTTTTTATCTTTTGTTACATAGATTTTAGCAATTAATTTATTAAGCATTTCTTTAGTTGGATTTTTCATATCCAAAAAATTTCTAACAACATCTAAATATTCATCATAACAAGAAGAATCTTCATCTATACTAGAAAGTTCTTCTTTTAATTTTTCTAATTTTTCGTTTATAGTTTTAATATCTTCTTCAGTAGTTTTAAATAATCTAGAGTAAGTTTCTACACTTATAATATTATTAAACTTATCATCATATAAAGAGTCTTGTTTTCTTTTTAATTCAACTATTTTTAAATTAAGTTCATCAATTTTTTTTAGTTTATCTTGTTTAGGATCAACATATTGATTTTTAATAATATTTTCAAATTCTTCTATATCATTAATATATTGATTAGCCATATTACTTAATTTGTTATAGATTGTATTTTCTAATTTAGTATAGTTAATATAATGAGAAAAACATATATTATATTTACTAAACTTACGATAGTTATTACAATTCATTGTAACTCTATTTCTTTTTTTATCATAACTAATACTCATTCTAGCTCCACAGTCTTTACAATAAACTAAATCAGATAGAACATAATCAACATTTCTTCGTTGTGGATTATAATTATTAGAAGAATCTTTAATAGATTGGGCTATTTCAAATGTTTTTCTATCAATAAGGGGTTCATGAGCATTTTCTTTAATACACCAGTCACTTTTGGGAACATTTTTCATCTTCTTAATTTTATAATTTACTTTTTGAACTCTGTGTTGGATTAAATCTCCAATATAAATTCTATTTTTAATGATATTACTAACTGATGTGTGTTTCCATATTTCAGGATGATCAAAGTTATTTAATTTAGAACCAGAGTATTTATACATGATAGGGGTTGGTAATTCTTCTTTTGTTAAGATTTCAGCAATTTGGGAACTACCATAACCAGCAACATATAAATCAAATATCTTCTTTACTACAAAAGCAGTTTTAGGATCTGGTACAAGTTTGTGTTTATCCAATGGATCTCTCATATAACCATAAGATGGACTACTACCACAAAATTTACCATCTTTTTTCATTTGAAGTAAGTTTGAACGAACTTTTTTAGAAATATCTTTGGCATACATATCATTCATACTTAATTTAAATGGCATCATGTCTGAACCACTAGTTTCATAAAAAGTATCTATATCGTCATTTACAGCAATATATCTAACATCATTTTGTGGGAAAAAGGTTTCAACATAATAACCAGTCATTACATGATCACGACCTAATCTTGATAAGTCTTTGGTTATAACCATATTTATTTTTCCATTTTCAATGTCATTTAACATTCTCTTAAATTCTGGACGATTAAAATTTGTTCCTGTATAACCATCATCAACATAAATATCAACAGCCATTAAATTTTGGGCTTTTAAATAACCAGTTAATAGACTTCTTTGATTAGTGACACTTTCTGATTCTAGATCATCACCATCTTCACGAGATAGTCTTATATAAATAGCTATTTTAAAAGTCGTATTATCTATTTTATATCTATTATACACTTTTAACTCCCTTTATTAGACTACACTTTTAACTTATCAGTTGAATCAATTATACTATTTTTTTTGTCCATTTTAACTACTTTTAAGGAATTTTTATTAGCTATATAGTATTTATATATACAGCTTTTTAAAACTTCTTTTAAATCACAACCATTACTATCATAAAATTCTAATGTATCATACATGATTATTCCTCCACAATGAATTTTATGTCCAATAGTTTCTAAAAATTACTATTCTTATAAATTATCACATCATTTTTATTATTAGGTTCACTTCTAAATATTTCATAATTAAATTTATAATATCTTTTTTATTTTTACTAAAAAAAGATATGTCGTTAAACATACCTTTCATAATTTCAACTGTTTAAAATTTTCAAACAATTAATTATTCCATTTGTATTTTGTATATCTTCCCCCTGATATTTTAACAATTTTATCTTCTTTAAGTAATTTATTTAATGTTCTTTCAATTGTAGTTTCACTTAAATC
>CANQER010000103.1 GCA_947595415.1 uncultured Bacilli bacterium | reverse complement strand
GCAGCCCCTTTCTTAGCTGTTTCAATTACATTTAAAATTAATGGTGTTGCAATTAAAGCTATTACTGCTAGAATTACGATTACTGCCAAAAGTTCAATTAATGTAAAACCCTTTCTACTTTTCATTTTCTACCTCCTTTATTGTATAAATATATCATATATATTATTTTGAAGTCAAGACCAAAAATATACGAAAAAAACTATACAACCTTGAATAAGCCCTTATTTTTATTATCAATATAATAACTATAAAAAATTAAATAAAAAGAATTGTCTACTGCGAATTACAGATGACAATCCTTAAATTTTAAACTATTTATTCTTAAGTTTTATATTAAGTTTATTTCCTTTTTTCTTCCATATTATCAATACTATTCCAATAATCAAACCAATCCCTACAATTATTAATATCACTTTTATAAAAGTAGCAATTTGACTTGGTTGATTATATATTCCCTCATTTTCTTTTACACATTCTCCTAAATCTTTATCACTTCTTACCTTTGATACAAGCTCACAATAGCTTTCAGCTTCTTCATATGCTTTTATTGCTTCAGTTACATTATTTTTTATTGTATTATTAAATCCCTTAAAATAATTAGAACCTATTAATATTAATGGAAGTTTATCTCCTTTTATATTTAATACATCTTTTACTTTTTGATTTATTTTTTCATTATCTGTTATTTTTATATATTCTTTCTTAACACGATTATTATCTTTTATCTTTTCGTCTAACCATGACTTTGCTTTATCACAACTTTTACACTCATCATCATAAAACATATAAACTTTAATATTAGTATATGAAGAGCTTGTTACTACTGCTTTAGTTACTATTGGAAAAAATATAAATAATAAAATAAATAATACACTTAAAACCTTCTTCATTTGTACCTCCCTTTAAAACAATATAAGGATGTGTTTTTATCACACCCTTACATTCTAATTAATGTACAACGTTAACTTGTTTTGATGAATCTACAGTTTGCTCATATGTAAGCTTCATCCTATCTTTATAATAATCAGATATTCCAATAGTTAAATTAGAAGCATCATCACGATCATTATTATCAATATGTACATTGATTGTATTTCCTGCAATTTATAGTTGCAGCTTTTTCTTGTGTTTTTATTTTTAATAAATTAGTTTCTGCATTTGGAACTGCTAATATATCGCTTTGTTTAATATCTAATATTGGTGTATCTTCTGTAGCATCACCATTAACCTTTATACTATTTATATTTATAAATGTTACTGCTTTTCCACCATCATTAAATGCATTTCCTGAAAGGTTACTTCCTGTTTCAGATGAATCACCTTGTTTGTATCCATCTATACCTTTAGGAAAATCAATATATGTATCAGGTCCATCCTTAAATTCATTATAGAATAATGTTGTATCTGGATCTGATAAATCAAAATATAAATAACTTGTTAATCCTTCAGCACCTTCAGAAGCTTTTGAATATGTAGATTGGTCTGAGTTAAAGCCTTTATTTTTTATAGTTACTGCAGGTCCAGTTCCTTTTCCAATTATCTCTATTTCACTAAATACTACCTTATCTGCTGTAACTTCTATTTTACCAGTAATTGAACCCTTGATTTCATCTGAGGCTGATACACTACCAGTTAAAACCAATTCTCTTTCTATATTAAGAGTTTCAGTTCCTAAATCAATAGGCTTTGTAACTATTACATATCTTTTATCTCTATATTTTTCATTTGTTTGACCTGCTGTTGAAACAGCATCTTTTAAATCTTGAAGATTTTCAACAGCTACAGTATTACTTTTATATGTTGCAGTATATACTGCGTAACAAACTAAATCTTCATTTTCTTTAGGTTTTGGAATTTGAGTATTTTCATATTGTGTACCTCTACAATTCCAATGATTTGCTTTATATGAAGCCATAGTAGTATCAAAATTATCGATATATTTAATATTACTTGGTGCTGTTAAAGTTTCTTCAAGAGTTTCACCATCATAATATTTTTTATAAACCTTAGGAAAACTAGTTATACCCCTATCACCATTAAATGTAACTTTTATCCATTTTTTTTCTGGAATAGTACTATCTAAATAATAATGATAGTAGTCATAATTATCTTTATCTTTTAATTGATCTTCTATACTGTAAGATTTTTCAGTACTAACAAAATCTGGAGTGACTATTTCACCTTTAACAGTTGTTGGTTTTATTTCATCATCAGAATTTACAGCTAATGCTGCAGCTGCTGCTGCTTTTGTTACATGTACATCAGCATTTGATTTTGCTGCTTTTACTAATGGTCTCATATATTTTTCACCAGCAAATGTTAAATTGTTCGCATTTAATGTACCATTTTCAACTACTATTGCTGCTGTTTCATCTTCAGAAGCTACATCTTCAAATTTAACACCAGTAGCATCAACAGTTCCACCATTTTCAATCTTTATTCCATTTTTAGCACCAGATAATGTAACGTTTTCAATTGTTAAATTCCCTCCAGTTGTTACATTAATAACTGCATCTTGTTCACCAGTTTCAGTTATTTTTCCACTACTATTACTACTTTTAATAGTAACTTCTCTATTAACTTCATATTCTTCATTTACATCAAAGTTAGTTACTATATCAATAGTTTTTATATTTGGATTATTTAAAGCTTCAGTTAAATCTTCTTCACTATCTGCCAATGCAATATCAGTTTCAAAGTTAAATTTATATTCTGTATTTGCATCGTCAGCTAATTTAACTGAATCATCAAGACCTCCAATAGTCAAACTAAATTCTCTACCACTAACAGCCATATCATTTAATGTCATGGTTGCTTCGTCATCACTTAGAACATCTTGGAATAATGCTTTTGCCCCTGCTTGAATTTTTTCTTTTAAAGCACTACCTGCTGGATCTAAACTAACAGTTTGAATTACATTATTTTCACCATCTTTGGTAAATACTACTTGTTTACCTCCAAATGCAAGAGTAATATCTTTTATTTCTCCTCTTTGAAGTAAATATGCAATTGTCCCCGGAATTGAAGTTCTATTCATATCACTTAATAAAGTAGTTGCATCTATTACTTTAAATGTAATTGTATTATCTTTCTTAGAAACTTCAAATACCTTTGAAAAATCGTCTGAAATTGTTGATTCTGGATCTTTTAAGTCATCAACTACAGCAATTAAGAATGAATCTACATCAATAGTCCAATGAGCTTTTAATTTAAGATCTTCATCTTTACCAGTTGTTTTTTCATTAAAATCAAATGCTGTACTTGATGATCCTTTTTCATCATACCAATAATCAAATGTATGATAATTATATCCATCAGTTTGTGGTTTTTTAACGTCAGCTAAACTTTCATTTTGATATACTATTTCATCTTGTGTTTTAATT
>CANQER010000102.1 GCA_947595415.1 uncultured Bacilli bacterium | reverse complement strand
CCCCCCCCATTTGCTATTTGCTAACATACTCATTCTCCTTTATCTACTATTTATTACATTACTAATATACCATTAAATTACTACTTATTCAAGCACCCTATTTAGACCATCTATTAAACACATCACAGTTACTACTATATGGAGTAGGATTAGGAAGTGGCATCTTAATAATCATAGGTACCTTAAAAGCTTTGCCAAACCCAACACAAGTACCAGGTTGTAAAGTCTTTTGTTTTTCTACAATCTCATCACTTATATTAGGTAAAATCTTTCTGACATAATCAACATCACTAGGATGATTCAACTTAAATATAAGGAAATTAGAAACTTGCGAAATAACAGTCTCAGATAACTCAACAGGTCTTTGAGAAATCAAATTCAAAATAAGACCATACTTACGTCCTTCCTTCGCAACCCTTTCAAATATATTGTATCCAAACAAAACCTTATCATTATCATTTTGAACATATCTATGAGCTTCCTCTAAAAATATATGAAAAGGAATAGAAGCTCTATCCTTCAAAGACTTCGTAAAAGTAAACAACATCTTTGTAAAAACCTTAGTAATAAACTTAGCAAAAGTATCATCAACTTCCTCCAAGTTAAAATTAACAATTTGAGCCTTTCTATTATTATCAAGACTTACCAAAGAAGCCACATAATTTTCCAAAGTCATATAACTTCCAACCTCAAAAAACTTAGCATACTCTCCTACCACTAAAGAATGAGCTCTAACCTTTAAAGTAACAGCTTCATTATAAAGTTTAGGATTGTTAAGTAAACCCTCAGAAATTAAAGTAAAATTCAAAGCATTTTCTAAATCAACTAAAGTAAAATAACCAGGTTTAATAGTTTCATCTTGTTCAAGTGAATCATCGATAAAACTAGATACATACTCAGTCATCAAAACACTTTCAGAAAAATTACCAGCTGAATCAATCATAAAACAATCTCTAAATTTTCTAGTATACCCAACCCCTCTAACAGGTGTTTCCAAATTAAAATCAGGAGTTGAACAATTATTAACAATTGAAAATACATCATTCCTTTTACTAGTTGTAGTTTGATTAGTATACAAAATATTCATAATTGCCTTCGCAATTAAATGATTTTTATATTTTAAAGCAGCTTCACTATTTTGTGAAAAAACACTAACTATTTTTAAAGCCCTTTCAATAATAGGTAATTGTGAATGATTAGTCGCAGATAAAAGTAAAGCAATATCATCAGTATCAAGTAACCATAAAGGTATCTTAATATAATTACCAAAATTTTGACTATAATTAGTTGTATAAATTTTAAAATTATAATTAGGATTTATCTTAGAAATATCTTTAAAAGCATTATGATATTCACCATAAGCATCAAAAATAAAGAAATTAGCTTTATAAGGTAAATAATTAGGATTAGCAAAAACATTTTGAACAAGTCTAGCTACCCCATAAGATTTACCACTACCAGTATTACCTAAAATAGCAATGTGGTTACTAAAAAAACTATTAATACCAACTGTTATAGGATAATCATCATATAAAGGTGATACCCCAAGTAAAAATCTATCAACATCGTTTTTACCAACAATCAAAGACATTTCTTCATTATTAATGATCCTTATTTTCGCAGACAAAGTAGGTTTTCTAATAACCCCTCCAACAAAATGATCATCAACTATTTCTCCTAAAAATTGAACTTTTATAATATCTTTACTTATATCTTGTATTTCTCCTAATATCTTTTTTTTATCATCTTCAAATAAAATATATAAATTCATCATATTTGTAGCTATAGGAGTACCTTGTGGTATCGCAATATGTGCTTCGTTATCATTTATATAAATAATATTACCTATCATTATTCCACCCTCTTATTCTATAGTTATTTTATCATTTATCAAAATCTTTTTCAATCATTTTTCCAAATTTATTAGCATTATCTGTAATTACGTATATATTATCATATTGTTTTTTTAAAACTTTGTATTTTTTTACATCATTTATAGTCCAGACGAAAGTTTCTTTTTTTAGATCGACATTATCTATATTACTATAACTTACAATGTTATAACTATATTTATTAAGACTACTTTTATTAATATTATAACCAACTATTATTCCTAATTTTAAGTTGTATTTTTTTAGGTATTCAATTACATTTTTATGAAAACTAGATATATAAATATTTAACTTACTTTTTTTTATTTGGTTATAAAATAAGTCTAATAATTCTTCTTTTAGATTATCTTTTATTTCGATTATTATTATTTTGTCTGTTTTTAGTTTTAAAACTTTTTTTAAGGGTGTTTTTTTATATTTTATTAGTTGTTTTAAGGTTAGGTTATTTATAATACCTAGTTTACTATTGTCTAGGTTTATTATTGCATCATGGTTTAGGATGAATTTTTTGTCTTTTGTTATACGTATATCAATTTCAATTCCTTTTATATATGGTTTACTTAAACTATCATTTATAGCTTCTATTGTGTTAGGGGTAAATTTACTACTAATAGCTCTATGAGCAATTAATTTTAACATATATCACCTATAGAAGTTTATGATATTAAAGTATATTTTTGTATATAAAAAATACTTAAGGATTTCTTAAGTATTTTTTGGGGATAAAACTAGGCGAGTGGAGTAGTCAGGGCCACCACTTGAGACAACATTGAAAAAGCTAAATACTCCAGCTCTAATGTTATCACTCATATATCCACCACGCCCAAACCATGGACTAATAGAGGTTATGAAGTTACCCATATCGCCATACCAACTACTATATGGAGTATAATTAAATGGACCCATTTCTCCTGTCGCATCTCCTAAGATTCTTGTCTTATAATCAGTATTTGAATCTGAAGAATAAACGTCAAAATATTTTGATTCATATTGTTCTATCTGTTCTTTTGAAAATCCATTGGTACCAACTGATTCTGAAATTACTTCGTTATATCCTGTCACATATTCATAAGCTCCACCTGACATATCATACACACCAGTTATATTTCCTGTTGTACTTGCTTTTTGCCCTTGTATTGTTTCATATGTATTTTTTGTACATGTAGTTGATGAAGATGAATCTGATACACTATCTCCTGCTATCCCTGTTATCATATTTTCACAATTATTTATATATACTTCTTTTTCAGCAGCATCTGCATATTTAATGTTTCCATATTTTCCATATTTTGAATGCGATAAATATGCTACTGCTCCCCATTCTGTATTTTTCATCATATGACTATCTAAGTCTCTATTAAAATTGTATAATGTTTGGAAAAATGTATTTACTGTTTGATATCTCCATGAGTATACGTTTGGTTTAACTATTATCTTTTTTGGTAATTCTTCTGTGTATGATACTGTACTTTCTGCTCCTGCTTTTGTCCAACTATTTGTTGTTATGTCTCCAGTTGTATCACTATTTTGATTATATCCTACTTCA
>CANQER010000101.1 GCA_947595415.1 uncultured Bacilli bacterium | reverse complement strand
TTATTGTATGTAAAAGGTAAGTCATAGTATTCTAAAACCTTATCAAGTGCTTTTTTTGTATTAACTTTAGATGTAGTTTTCCTAGAAGAACTACTTGTAGATTTTGAAGCCTTTTTGGTTGTAGTTTTAGATTTAGTAGTTGTTTTTACTCCTGCTTTTTTTGAAGTAGTTGATTTAGGTAAAGAACTACTAGATTTTTTTTCAGCAGATTTTGTAGATGTAGTAGTTTTGGCTAGCTTAGTATTTTTTGGTTCTTTATCTGTTTTATTTGTAGTTTTTTTAGCCTTGCTTGTTTCTTTATTTTTTGCAAGTGCTGTTGCGCTTTTTATAGGTGCTTTTGTTTCTTTTTTAGCTGTTTTTGTATTGTTCGTTTTTTTCTTTGTATTTTTTTCTGCCATTTAAAATTTCCTCCTTAGTATTTTATATTAATGCTATCAATATAGTATATCAAATATGAAATAAATTCAATAGAAATACAACATAAATTTTAATTATTTTTTAATAAATCATTTTTCAAATCCCATAATTTTTTAGATAAATCTACATAATATTTATGAGGATTTTTAATTCTCTTTATTTCAGACCACATAGTATTAAGCTCAGTTTTACAATTTTGTGAAATTTCTGCTAAAGTAGGTACTTTATAGACTAAATTTCCTTTTTCAAAAATTGGTATCTGAAGTGGTTTTACATAATAATTCTTTAATGTTTTAAGCATCCAAGGATTATCAGGATTAAATATAACATAAGAATCTTCTGGAATTTTTTCATCTGCAAGAGTTATTACATCTGCTAAGGCATTACCAGATGTTTTATCATAAAATCTATAAACCTTTTTAAATCCAGGATTTGTAATCTTTGAAGGATTTTCAGATATTTTTATTTTAGGAATAATTTGGTTATTTTCTTCAATTGCAACTAGTTTGTAAACACCGCCAAATACAGGATCATTTTTTGAAGTTATTAAATTTTCACCAACTCCAAAAGAATCTATTTTTGCACCTTCATTAAGTAGAGAAGTAATAAGATATTCATCTAAAGAATTGCTAACGCAAATTTTGCAATCTTCAAAGCCTTCTGAATCTAGTATTTTACGCACTGCTTTAGAAAGATATGATAAATCTCCACTATCTAAACGAACACCTTTTGGTCTATATCCTTTTGGAACAATTACTTCTTTAAAAACTTTAATTGCATTATAAATACCTTGATTTAAAGTGTCATAAGTATCAATAAGTAATGTACAATCATTTGGATAAGCTTCTGCATAAGCTTTAAAAGCTTCATATTCTGAATCAAAAGATTGAATAAAACTATGTGCCATAGTTCCAAGTGCTGGGACAGAAAAATCATTTGCAGTTTTCACACAAGAAGTTCCGATACAACCACCAATAATAGCTGCTCTTGCACCTAATACAGCAGCATCTATACTATGTGCTCGTCTTGCACCAAATTCCATAACTGGCCTTCCATGTGCTGCACTTACAATTCTACTAGCTTTAGTAGCTATAAGGCTTTGATGATTAATTAAAAGCAATAGCATTGTTTCTAAAATTTGAGCTTCGATGATTGGTGCTCTAACTGTTATTAAAGGCTCATTTGGAAATATAACAGTACCTTCTGGTACAGACCAAATATCACCAGTAAATTTAAAATTAGATAAATAATTTAAAAATCTTTCAGAAAATTTATTAGTGTTCCTTAAGAAATCTATAGCATCTTTAGAAAAAGTAAGATTTTTAATGTAATCAATTACTTGTTCTAAACCAGCAAAAATAGCATAGCCACCATTTTCTGGTATTTTCCTAAAGAACACATCAAAATAAACTATTTTATTTTCTAAATTTTTTTCACAATAAATATTAGACATTGTAAATTCATAAAAATCACTAACTAGAGCTAAATTTTTTCTGTCCATAGTAAGACCTCCAAATTAATTATATTATAATGAAGAAATTATATCATTATTGAAGAAAAAAATAAAGAAAAATATTTTTTCTATTCGACATATTTCAACAAAAATTATATGAAAAGTTTGTTATAATATGTATATATAATACTAGTGATGAGGTGGTGTTTAACTTGTTGCTTAATATTATAATCTTTTTTAATAAAAGAAAATTAGAAAAATTAATAAAAATACATAGAAATTATGATGAGATATTATCTCAAAGTCAGAAGTTGGACAAACTTATAATGAAAAAGACATTGATTTTAATTGAAAAAAAAGAAAAACTTAAGAAATAAGTTTTTCCATATCTTCTGGCAAAGGCGCGTTATAAATTACTTCTTTTCTTGTGATAGGATGTATAAAAGTGATTTTAGAAGCGTGCAGAGCAGGTCTATTAATTAATGGACTTTCTTTACCATAAAGCGTATCACCAAGTATTGGATTTCCGATAAATGAAGAATGAACCCTAATTTGATGAGTTCTACCTGTTTCTAAATGAAATCTTACTAAGGAATAGTTATTAAAAGTTTTGACACAATTAAAATGAGTAATGGAAACATCTCCATTTTCACTTACGACTCTTTCAATGATACTATTTTCTTTACGTGCAATAGGTGCACAAATTGTACCTGATTTTCTTGAAAGAATACCATCTAATAAAGCAACATATTCCTTTTTAAAGATTTTAGAAGTCATTTGTTTTGATAAAATGTCGTGAATATATTGATTCTTTGCAAATACTACTAAACCAGAAGTACCTTTATCTAAACGATTAACAGCTCTTATTTTCCTTTTTAAGCCAATACTATCAAAATAGTATTTAACACCATTAGCTAAACTATTTTCATAGTGGGCTAAGGAAGGATGAGTAGGAATTCCGGAAGGCTTATTAATAACTATGTAGTAATCATCTTCATATATAATATCTAAATCCATTTTATTTGGAACAACATTACTATTGTCTTCGATAAAATCTAAATCAATAGTAATATAATCACCATACTTAATTGATTTATCTGGGTAAGAGGGCTCATTGTTTAAATAGAGTCTCTTTTCATGCCTTAGTTTAGTTAGCAAACGGCTAGAAATATAAAATTCATTATTTATAACTTCACGAATAGTAGAATATTTACAGTTAGAATTAACAAAAAATTCTAAAAACATAGTTCCCTCCAATTAATAAAATCATTATCATATTATACATGAATTTTTTAAAAAAATATATACATAAACAAATTTATGTGATAATATGTAATAACAAGTTACTGCTTAAAATAAGAAAGAGAGGTAATTTATTTGCTTACAAATGATATAATAAAAAAACTAGAATATATAAAATTAGACTTAAATAATATTCCTAATTTTTTAAAAGAACAAGAGAAACCAAAGTATAGACCTAAAAAAATATCAAATGAAAAAAATTATAAAGTATATAAATATATAGATGTAAAGGATATAGAAATATTAATAACAACAAAAAATAGATTAACAGATATTCTAGAACGATTTGAAGAATCCGCTTCTATATATGATTATCTAAATAAAAAGAATAAAGAAAAATTTGCTATATTTCAA
>CANQER010000100.1 GCA_947595415.1 uncultured Bacilli bacterium | reverse complement strand
CAGGATAAAAATAGTCACCTCTTATTACTCTATCTGCTAAGTTTTTTTCTGTTGTGGTAGGATTACTATAAAATAGGGGGCTATTTATACCTGAGAAACCACCTGGGTTTTGGTAGATCATGTTGGAGATGCTGGTGATATTTGAGAAGGTAAGACAGTTTGCTAAAACTCTGTTTACACCTACATTTCCCACCATTAGCATTCCTAGGTCTCCTTCACCAATTGCTTCTGCACGCATTAGTCTTGCGAGTAAGTCGCGTTCTTTGGTTGTTGATTTAATTATAGCCATTTTAATCACCTATGTTATTATATGTTTGGTTAAGTTAAATGTTTTATATTTTGTATTGTGATTTTGTTTTTAGTCTTGACTTGAAAATAAAATGTATGGTATATTTATACAATAAAGGAGGTAGAAAATGAAAAGTAGAAAGGGTTTTACACTAATTGAATTATTAGCAGTAATTGTAATTCTAGCAGTAATAGCTTTAATTGCAACACCATTAATTTTAAATGTAATTGAAACAGCTAAGAAAGGGGCTGCAGAACAAAGTGCGAATGGATACATTAAAGCTTTGGAAGATCATATAGCTATTCAAATGTTAGAAAATGCAACTTATACTGTACCAGAAACATATACAGGAACAGATGTATCTGTAAAAGGTGACAAACCAACAGCTGTTAGCTTAACTCTTGAAAATGGTATAGTTACAAAAGGGACTATTACAGTTAGTGGTTACAAAGTAACTATTGAAAATGGTGTAGCTAAAAAAGGTTCAACTGAAGCAGCTACTACAGAATAATAAATAAAATATTGATTTTAACCTCTAGTTTTTCTAGAGGTTTGTTTTATTTTGATTATATTTATGTTGTATATTTTTTATATATATGATATAATGTTTATGTACTTAGGGGATTAGTTAAATGGTATAATAATGGTCTCCAAAACCACTGTTGGGAGTTCGATTCTCTCATCCCCTGCCATTTTTTTTTATTATAAGAATATTACAGAGGTGATATGCTATGGAATTTAAAGAATTTAGTAATCCTGAATCAAAAGATTATGATATCAATAGTAGTTTTAGGGAAACTGAAACTAATAGTGCAACAAGAAATCCTTATATAGAGCAATTGATTGATTTGATTGGGATTTTAGAAGATGTTACTGAAGAAGAATTACAACAAAATTATGGCATTAGTATGAATGAATATTTTAATCCAACTGCTGAAACAGTTTCTAAAGTTAAAGACGCTTTAGGAATAAGAAAATGTAGATAATTAAAATTTGAAAACTTGTTTTATTATCGTGCTATTGAAATATAAGGCTTTAAGTATATATAGAATTGATAGAAATATCAGTTCTTTTAATTTGAATATTATGTTATAATGTGATTATAGGTGTATGATATGGAAAAAGATTTTGATATAAATTTGATATTGTTAAAGTTACAAGAAAAAAGAAAAATTTTTGTCTCAGAAATAGATTTACAAATAGAAATAGGTTTTATTATAAAGAGTTTATATCCCAAAGCTAAGGTAAGAGCAGAATATTGTCCTTCTTTTAATAGTAATATGCATATTGATATTGTGGTTAATAATAATGATAGTTTATATGCGATAGAGTTAAAATACAAAACTAAAAAATGTTTTAAAACAATTGATAATGAAGTATACAATTTAAAAGAACATGGTGCTAGAGATATTAATAGTTATTTGTATTTAAAAGATATAGAAAGACTTGAAAAATGTAGGGATAATATTTATAATTTTAAAAAGGGATATACGTTATTTATAACTAATGATTTAGGCTATAAAAATAAACCTACTAGAGAAAATTGTATATATAAAAAATTGGCTTTATATGATGGTAGTGTTAAAAATGGGGTTTTAGATTGGGAGGATAATGCAGGTATTGGGACAAAGAAAAATTGTAATAAACCATTAAATTTAAAGGGTAGTTATAGTATTAAGTGGCATGAGTATTCAAAGATAGATGATAGTAATACAGGGACGTTTATGTATTTGTTAAATGAAATTTATTAGTTTTTGAGGGTGATTAAAATGGGAAAGTTAGATATAGTTTGTGGTAATATATTAGATCATTTAGAAAATAAAGATTTAATTGTTAATAGTAATAATAAGTATATGATGTGTGGTAGTGGTGTTTGTGGTGCAATATATCAAAAGGCGAATAAAGAATTATTAGAGGATTATTGTAGAAATCATTATAAGGAAAATATGAAGGTTAATGAGGTTAGGTTTAGTCCTGGCTTTGATTTAGGGATTGATATATTGCATATATATTGTCCAAAGTATTATGAAAGTAATTCACCTCTTTTTGATTTGTTAGATGGTTATGAAAATATGGTTAGAATGGCTAAAGATAGGGGATATAAAAATATCGTTAGTGTAAGTATAGGAACAGGGATTCATGGTTATAAACATGATGATGTAGCAAAAGCTGTTGTTGATAAATTAAATGAGTTAGTGGATAAATATGATGTTTATTTTACTTTGGTATTACCAACTTAAGCGATAAAAAAGTTATATATTGTTTAAATAGTTTTGTGTAAAGTTATGAGTTATGCATTAGTCAAGTAAAAGTAGACAATCAAATTAAAAAAGTTAAAATAAAGAGAGATTAAAATTTGGAATAATAAAGTTGTTTAAATTGAATAGGAGTAAGATACTTTAAAGCAGCTTGAGGTCTTTCAAAATTAAAATAGTGAATATAATTTTCAATTTCTTTAAAAATATCATTTGAGGAAGAAATCTTAAAATCAATAAATAGTTCTTCCTTGATCCAACCATTAATTGCTTCCATGGCGCCATTTTCAGTAGGAGTACCTGGTTTTGACATAGAATGTATGATATTATAAGAAGGAAGAGATTCATTGAATTTCTTTGAAGAATATATGGAACCTTGATCTGTGTGAAGAATGGTTTTAAAATCCTTATATTCTTCTTTTTTTAATAGAACTTGTTTTAAAGCATCATGATAAGTATTAGGATCACCTTTTTTATTAGATAAAGAATAAGCAATTAATTCATTATTGAATAAATCCATAAAAAGAGTAAGTTCATAATAATGTTTATTAGCCCAAAAGGCAGTCATATCACTAACGACAATTTGAAAAGGAGAAGAAGGATTAAGTTCAGCGAGAATATAATTTGGAAAGTTTTTAAGTTCCTTATCAACCTTCTTACCATATCTTCTAAAATGTTTCGATTGAGATTTAATAAGTAAAAATTTACAGATTTTATGAGCATAATTATCAGAAAAAGAAATACCTAAATCAAGTTTAATTTTAGCATTTAACCAACGATAACCATGAGAAGGGAACTTATCATGATAGGCTTGAAAAAGACGAAAAGCTTCTAATCTTTTAATATCTCTAGAAGAAGGATTAGATTTACGATTAAGCCATTTATAAAAGCCAGAGCGATTAACATTCATTTCATGACATAAAGAGAGAATAGAATATTTAGAAGATAATTCTAAAATTACTTCGAATTCTTTTTGGAGAAAGAAACGAATACCTTTTTTCCCAAACCATCTTTTTTCACAAGATAGTTTTTTTTTAAACGAGCAATTTGGATATCTTTTTTAAGAATAATTTTTTTAAGTTCATCAACAG
>CANQER010000099.1 GCA_947595415.1 uncultured Bacilli bacterium | reverse complement strand
CTTTAATTAATATTACATTGTTTTCAATATCAACATCTACTATTTCCAAATTTTGAATTGTAACTGTTTCAACTCCCATATGACCTGGTAAATTTTTACCTTTAAAAACACGCATAGGTCTCATTGAACCCATTGATCCTGGACCACGATGGTAGTGTGAACCATGTCCCATAGGACCACGACTTTGATTATGTCTTTTGATAGTTCCTGCAAAACCTTTACCTTTTGATGTTCCAGTAACATCAACAACTTCTCCTACACTAAATATGTCTACTTTTACTTCTTGACCTAATGAATAATTGTTGATATCTACACCTCTAATTTCTCTAAAGAAGCGCTTAGGTGTAGTATTAGCTTTATTGGTATGACCAATTGAAGCTTTTGTCGCAAGTTTTTCACGTTTAGTATCAAAACCTAGTTGAATAGCTTCATAACCATCGTTTTCTTTAGTCTTAATTTGTGTAACAATATTAGGTTCTACTAAAACAACAGTTACAGGAACTAATTTACCAGATTTAGTAAATACTTGTGTCATTCCTATTTTACGACCTAAGATTCCTTTCATAATAACCTCCTATAATTTAATTTGGATATCAACACCACTTGGAATATCTAGATGCGTTAAAGCATCAACTGTTTCCTTACTTGGATTGTTAATATCAATAAGTCTCTTGTGTGTTCTTTTTTCAAATTGTTCGCGTGAATCTTTATCTTTATGAACAGCTCTTAAAATTGTTATTTTTTCAACTTCTGTTGGTAGTGGAATTGGTCCACTTACTTCACCACCAGTTCGTTTAACTGTTTCAACAATTTTAGCACAAGCTGCATCTAAATTTTTATGTTCAAACGCTTTTAATTTAATACGAACTTTAGATTTTGACATAACATCCTCCTCTCGCCTATATCTTAAGTATAGACTTGCTCCATGTAAAAACCCAATAACCAAGTTTTTCTTTACAACTTAACCTGGTGTATCAGCAACCTCACACATCAACGCACGCCACACACTCACAATTATACAAGAATATTCTATGAAAATCAAGCAAAAAATAGAACTTTTTTAAAAATAAATAAATGTTTAACGTTTTTTAACAAGTTATCTTTATTATTATATGAAAAATCATTGATTAGGCTAACCAATGATTTTAATAATTTACTTACTAACACTTTTTATATCTTGAAGTTCAAAACGATATTTTTGACCATTTTTATTTACTTCATCCATAAACATATCATAAGGACGGCACCATAATTTATTATCGTCATACAAAGCTCTATAAGCAACCATTTTTTCTAAGGTTTCACTGTGATAAATAATATCTTCTACTATATATAAATCTCCTTTATAGTGTCTATAAACTCCTTTTATTTTTAACTTTCTCACATTAACTCTCCTTTAAAATAATTTATTATTTTATAAATTGTGAAATATTTTTTTAAAATTCTTTTTTACTAAATATATTATTGGATATTTTATAAGATACATAGACCATAACAATAGTTATTACTATTAAAATTATTACTAAATAGTTTTCTAAAAAAGTTAATGATTTACCTATATTTGATAGATCTACATATTTAAAAAGAAATCCTCCTATAATAACTAAACCAAATACAATTACAAATATCGCAATTCTTGCTTTTTCTAAACCAAATTTATAAATAACTGGATACATAAAAGTTAAAACTAACAATGTCCCAAATATTGTACCAAGCATTGTGATTAATATTTGTTCATAGTTAATAGTACTAGTTTTTATATAAGAAATAATAAAAGATAAAATAATTGTAATAATAGAAGTAACAAGTATCATTAAAATTGTTGTGATATATTTTGACATCACACTATTTTTTCTGCCATTAGGAAGGGAAATAGAATAAGCATCCCATTTGTTATAATCGTCATAACTAAAAGTTGAAATCATTATCATTACAATCATAAATGGCAAAATAAACGATATATCCATCTGTCCAAGTAATCCCATTAAAACATATATAACTAGTAATATCCCAATTAATTTAAAATTACTTTTAATCATTGCGATATCTTTTTTCATAAATCCAACCATTATTCTTCCCCCTTAATCATTAAAACCATAAGGTCATCTAAAGTTATTTTATCAATTACAGCAATATTATACTTTGCTTTAAAATCTTTTTTATTTTCTACTAATACTTCATATTCATATTTTGTTTTTATATATTTAATATAATCTTTTTTAGCAATACTCCTAAATTCTTTTTCCCTACATTTTACAATTCCATAATTATCTAGTAATTCGTCAGTTGTTTTAGATAAAACAATTTCTCCATTACTAATAAAAGTTATATAATCAGCAATATGTTCTAAATCAGTAGTAATATGACTAGAAAGTAAAATAGAACAATCTTCTTTTTCTAGGATACTTTGAAATATTTGAGTAATTTCAGCTCGCGCAACAGGATCAAGTCCAGAAGTTGGCTCATCTAGTATTAAAAGTTTAGGATGATGAGATAGTGCTGTTACTATTTCTAGTTTTTTTCTCATCCCTTTAGAAAAAGTTTTAATTTGTTGATTTGGTAATAATGAAAATTCTTTTAAGTAATCATAAAACATTTTACTATCCCAATTTTTATAGATACCCCTCATTGCATTATCTATATCATTTGGAGTAAGAATTTCAGGAAAAAACATATCATCTAACACTACTCCAATATCTTCTTTTATTTTACTTTCATATTTACGATTATCTAATCCAAAAATTTTAATTTCGCCACTATATGATTTAATGATATCTAATATTGCTTTTATTGTTGTGGTCTTTCCTGCCCCATTTTCTCCAATAAAACCCATAATCATACCTTTGGGTAAACTAAAGGTTATATTTTTAAGTTCAAAGTTATCATATTTTTTACACAAATTTTTAACTTCTAAAATATTTTCCATTTTTATTTATCCTCCTCATACAATATGTTTAACATTTCGTTTAATGTTTTCTTATTTATATTGTTCATTTTAGCAATATTAACTGCTTTATCTATCAATTCTTCGATCTTATTTAATTGTTCTTCTAAGGCTACATCTTTATTTATTTTAGCGACATAAAAACCTTTGGATGGAACATTTTTGACATAACCTTCTTTCACTAGTTCTTCATAAGCATTTTTTGTTGTTATGACACTACAACGAAGATCTTTAGCTAAAGTTCTTATCGATGGTAACATTTCATTTTCTCTTAGTTCATTAGAAACTATTTTAATTTTTATTTGTTCTTTAATTTGTTCATATATAGGAACTCCATTTGAATTACTTATTATAATTTCCATAGCTCACCTCTTTTGTATATATACATTATATACAGATTATATACAGTTGTCAATAAAAAAATTATCAATTTTACTTGATAATCTTATTAAACCATTGGTAGTAAAACCTTTAGTCATATATTCTTTTAATCTTTTTGTAGCCCATCGTAGCTATTTAGATTTAATACGATATCCTAAAGATATTATCATATCTAGGTTATAATATTTAACTTTTCTTTCTATTACCTTCTTTTTAAACTGTAAAGAATTCCTTGACAGTTGAATTTTCATCCAATAATTCATTATTACATAATGGACATATAAAAACCTTTTCTTTAATTTGTACTTGTTGTTTATGAACTATATAGCTATTTTTTTGCAAATTACATACAGGTTCTACATCTTTGTTACAATTAAAACAATATAATTTTTTTTTCATAATAAC
>CANQER010000098.1 GCA_947595415.1 uncultured Bacilli bacterium | reverse complement strand
TGGACTTAAAAATATTATCAGCTAGAGCTGCTACAACAGCAGAAGCAAAAGGATTAGAAACAAACAAAGACGGTATTATAGTAAATAATACAGTTAAATATTCACCAAATGCTGAGACAGAAAAAGCTGTATGCACAGTAAATGTAGATACATACAAATATGGTATGAAAACTACAGAAATGCTTGCTCAAACCGATAAAACTACAACTAAAACAGTATCAGGAAGATGGTATGCTTTAGTATTAGAAACAAACGTATCAGTAGATAATTTACAAATTAATAATAGCTGGGGTGATACTGCAAGTGTTGGTACAGATAAAACTGAAGTTAGTAATCCAGATTGGATTGATGTACCTGCAGAAGCTAAATTAGATGACAATCATCTTATTGTATGGATAAATAGAGATTCAACTGACAGTAAAAATGTAAATTCTGTACAACAAACATTGATTAATAAATATACTGAAAAAGGTGAAGATGGTAAAGCTTCAAAACATCAAGTTGGTATTGATATAATTGCTGAGGAAAAATCAAAGACAGCTCTTCACCATGAGGTGAACTCAAATGATCAAGGATCAGATGTTTGGGAAACTTCTGTAAAAGACAAGATAGAGGAAAAAGAATTAAAAAGTTTAAAAGATATTCGCATAGAAACTATACATGAAGATGAGAAAAGAAAAGATACAGCTAATAGTGTAAATTATGGAACATTTGATTATACTTTAGCAGAATCAAAAGATACTAAGATAACAAATTCTGTAAAAGATAATATAAACACAGCAAGTATTAAATTAAATAGCGGCGACGTTAGCGAAATTGCCTTAACACATAATAATAAGACAGTTAAAGGTAAATGGATCTTAGTACATTTTGCAGTAAGAGGTGATGCTGGTACTATAGTGGATAAAACAAATTCAGATGGTATTATAGTTGATACTGATAACAGAGGAGAATTATTGAATTCTCAATCAACTGGTAAGAACACAGTTAGAATTCCTTTATGGATTAACTTAGATAATGCGGATATACAGAAAGCAACAAAACATGCTGGAGAAACAACAGAACCAACTCCATTTAAAGTTACATTTGGATCTACTTCTCCTGTAGAAGAAGAAAATTACTTCTATATAACTATAGATGATACAAATTATAATACTGAAGAAATTCAAGAATCAGCAGTTCCTGAAGGAATAGATGTAAGTAAATTTAATGAAAGTGACGTAGGAATGAAAGATCAAGAAGAAGTTGCTAAATTATTCCCTGAAGATGTAGAAGAGACTAAAAAACATTTAAAAGATGAAAATACAATAAAAGCATTTGTACATAATCAAAAAGAGTTAAGTAACTTCAAAATCAGTAAAGAAATCGTTGGAGATACAGTTTATATGACAATAAAAGGAGATTACAGTAAATTAAAAAATATTCAAAATCAAAGTTATACAAATAATGGAGATTTTAATGTTGCATTTGACCTTGATTTAAGTTCAGTAATAGGATCTGATAATAAGATATATTTCTACAATGATGGTACGAAAACATGGAGTGAAACAAAGGCAGATGGCGACAAGCATTGCCACTTTGGACTAACAATATACAAAAGTTATGATGAAATAGTTAAACCAGAAGGCTTAACGAAAGAATATATTTTCTGCTCAACACAAGGATCTAATAATGATTGTTCTAAATTGACTGGAAAATATATTAGATATGTATTTAATTTCGTAAATGAACAATAAATACAAAATTCTATCAATAAGATTAGAACTGAGAAATAAAAAATAATTTTATAAAAAAATAAACCTTCTTATGATAGCAATTGTCATAAGGAGGTTTTTTATATAAACAGAATAATTATAAAATAAATTTTTCTAAATTCCATATTAAATATAATAGTATATTAGTTTGTATATCTACATTAGATTTTCTTCTAAGTAAACCTACATCACACATATAAATTTTGAAACTTTGAATATCTGCATAACTTGCTATAGGTATATTAGGTTTTTCTCAAAAATAAAAAGAGAGAACTCTAGTTTGTGTATACTAGAGTCCTTTTTTATTATTTTGAAGCGTCTTCTGGTGTAAATGTGAATACATATCTAATGTATTTAACATTTTCTTTTAAAACACTACATTTATCTTTTTCACTATGAGCCACATTATCAGAACTTGTCATACTGTCTTGTTTTTTACCTACTGCAAATATGTATTCTTTAACTACTGCTGTATTAGTTTTCTTAAGATTATTGTAATCTGAACTGCCTAGTCTTATTGTAAAGTAAACACCATCCTTACAATCAGCTTTTGTATCATACCATTTTTGATCACCATCATTATAGAAGCACATGTCATCTCCTTTGTTAACTCCTAATGAACTAAGATTTAGTTCTAGGGCAACCCTCATATCTGAACTGCTAGTTTCATCTGTGTAATCATTAAAGTTATCCTTGATATTAACGTAAACTGTATCACCCACATAATCATAAGAAATTTCAGCTGTTTTCAATTGTTGAATGTTATTAAGTAATGCTTTAGCTTTTTCATTATCTGTACAGAAAGGTTGATTTTGATCGTTTGTAAAGAATTTCTTTAAACTTTCACTTTCTTTGTTAGTTTCAACTTTAGAAGTTAATTCTTCTCCAAAAAGTTCTGGTTCAGCATTTTCTGATGTTAAGCTTTCTTTATTAGCATTTGTATCATTAATTACAATATAGAAACTATTTGTTTCGTTTACTGGATTTGATGAACTGAATGTTATCTTAAATGGTGTTGGTTCTCCACTTTTAGTATCATTTGTATACTTAGTTGCAGCTACGATTTCAGGATCTGAAAGGTTTATCCAAAGTGGTATTAAATCTGCTCCTGTTGATCCACCTTTTGAATTGTTATCAGTAAATAATTTATCTCTGTTTGCTACATCAATAATTATTGCATCTGAATTTGTTTTATCTGTTATTGTATTTGTATTTCCTCTTATTCCAAAATAAACTAGAATCCATTTTCCAGGTTTATTATTTAAATTAACTTCACTTACATCTGCACTATTTAGAGCTATTGTTGCTGTAGTAACTTCATTTTCTGATGTATTGTTTGTAACACTAATATTTTTTGATTCTGATAATGTATAAGCAAATGAACCGTAATTTGCAGAGTTATCTTCTGACTTTCTCTTTTCATCTTCTTGTATTGATTTTATTTCTATGTTGTGTAATTTGCCTAATTCATCATCAGTTAATTTATCCTTTAACTGGCTTTCAGAAACGTCAAAATTTGAGTCTTGCTGTAATTCATGAGAAAGAGCTGTCTTTGATTTTTCATTTTCTGTAATAGTTACACCTACTGTCCATTTTGCTGTTTCAGCATCTTGTTTATAAGATCCATCTTCACTTTTTTCTATTGCCCATTTATTGCATAGTGTTTGCTCAACTGATTTTGTTGATTTCTTTTCAGGATTTTCTATATCATCTCTGTTAATCCATATTGTTACTTCGTTTCCATCTATTCCTGATAATGGTAACCAACTATCTTTATTAGCTTCTGCTGCTCCATCATTTCCTGAATTGTTGAATAAGATACTTGAAACTGGTACATTAAATGTTAATTTTATACTATACCATCTTCCTTCTACTACTTCACCTGTATAGTCTGTATGTGGTACTACTTTCATACCATATTTATATGTATCTACTGTTATTATATCTTTTCTTACTCTTTTACTAACATTTTTATCTGTTGCAACAACTTGTAGATTTTGTAGTGTTTTTGCATTTTCGTCATCACCAGGTGCAACTGAAACAATTTTTGGAGCTG
>CANQER010000097.1 GCA_947595415.1 uncultured Bacilli bacterium | reverse complement strand
AAATAATCATCATCCTTTAAAAGACTATAAACATCCTTAGCCTTATTATTAGTATTTTTAGAAATCACACTAACTACACTTCTAATATTAGTCCCCTCTTTAAAAGTCAACTTAACATTATCAACATTTTCACCCTTATTTAAAACATCAACTATTTTTTTAACACCCATATTGGTATCTAAAATATAAGTATTAGCATCTAAATTAGTTGGATTATTTAATTTTATATATATTTTATAGAATGTCTCGTTTTTAATTAACCCCTCTTCTTTTAAACTAGTAGCTAAAGATAGATAACTACTACCTTTTGGAACTGTAAAACTAACCTTTTTACTATCTTTAGTAACTGGGGCAATCCCATTAGTATATAATATTGAACAACCTAAAATAACTGATAATATTACTATTAATACTACAATACTTATAATTGTTTTTTTCATACAACAAAAACAAGCTTATGCTTGTTCAGATCCTGATTTTGGCTTAAACTCTTCTTGTAATTCATTTAAGATTGTTTCAATAATTTTCCATTCTTTATCTGTTTCAATAGGTTCTAATTTACTGTTTGGATCCTTTGGATCATAAATTGAAGCATAAACTTTAGTATTTCCATTATCATCTAAAGTATTATCTGTATATACCATGTAATTTTTCTTAGTTTCTTCTGATTCAAAAGTAAATAAAACCTCACATTCTACTTCTTTTCCTTCACTGTTTGTAACTTTAAAAGTCATTTTTTCATTATTCATAAATCCATCCCTTTCTTTTTATTCAAATATGTTTGCAATATAATATTGGCTGCTAGAACATCGACTTTGTTTTTTCTTTTTTTTCGCGACATATTAGCTTCGATTAAATAGTTAGTAGCTTCCTTAGTAGACAACCTTTCATCTTGCATTTCCACAACTATTTTCAAATTTTTTTCTAGTAGTTTTTTAAAGTCTAAAGTAGCTTCTGCACGTGGACCAATACTGTTATTCATATTTTTAGGTAAACCTAGAACGATTACTTCAACATCATTTTTTAAAACTATTTCTTTTAAAGGTTCTATTAATTCATTAACATCGCCATCATACTTAATTAAACCATATGTGTTTGCGATAACACCACTTTGATCACTTAAAGATATTCCTAAAGTCTTAGTTCCTAAATCTAGACCTAAATATCTCATTTAATAAAATTTCTTACTAATACTTCTAAAATACGTGATGTTTCAAACATAGTAATTTTATTACGCGCATTTTTATAGTTAGTTATATAGCCAGGGTCATTACTCATCAAATAACCAACTAATTGATTAATAGGATCATAACCTTTTTCTTTTAACGTATCAGTAACTTCTTTAATGATTTGTTCAATCGATTCATCATCACTAAGGTTATATACTTTTGTATTGTCCATATATTCACCTACCTATGAATATATATATTTTATCATTTTTTTACTATTTTTACAATAAGTTATTGTAATTTTATTTAGCTTCTTCAGTAGCTCTAGTTTCCCTTATAACTGTTACTTTAATAGTTCCAGGGTATTGCATTTCATTTTCAATTTTATTTTTAATATCACGAGCTATTTTATAACTAGCTAAATCATCTACTTTATCAGGTTTGACAATAACTCTTAATTCACGACCTGCTTGCATAGCAAAAGTCTTATCAACACCTTCAAAACTTTTAGCAATATTTTCTAATTCTTCTAAACGTTTTACATAGTTTTCTAGTGAATCATTACGAGCTCCTGGTCTAGATGCAGACAAAGTATCTGCAATAGCGACAATAGATGATATAAAACTAGTAGCTAAAACATCACCATGATGTGATTCTATAGCATTAATAACAACTTCATTTTCGTTGTATTTTTTAGCTAAATCTCGACCTAATTCAACATGACTACCTTCAACTTCATGATCAATTGATTTACCAATATCGTGAAGTAATCCAGCTCTTTTAGCAAGATTTACATTTTCCCCTATTTCAGCAGCTATAATTCCAGCTAAATTAGCAACCTCAATTGAGTGTTTTAAAACATTTTGACCATAACTTGTTCTAAAGTGAAGTTTCCCAATTAATTCAATTAACTCAGAATCCATTTTAGTAATTCCTAGTTCAAATAAAGCAGCTTCTCCATATTCTCTTACCTTAATTGCCATATCACTACATGTTTTATCATATAACTCTTCAATTCTAGCTGGATGGATACGTCCATCTTTAATTAAACTTTCAATAGTTACTCTAGCTATTTCTCTTCTGTAAGGATCAAAACTTGATAAAACGATAGCTTCTGGGGTATCATCAATTATTAAATCAACTCCTGTTACAGCTTCAATTGTCCTTATATTTCGTCCTTCACGACCAATTATACGACCTTTCATATCGTCATTTGGTAGTTGTAAAACAGTGATAGTTTGTTCATTAGAAACATCACCAGCATACTTTTCCATCGCGTTTATTAAAAGTGATTTTGATTTCTTACTAACTTCTAATTTAGCTTCACTTTCACGATCTTTAATGTAAGCAGCTATTTCTAAATTCATCATTTCTTCTACTTTTTTCATAACTAAATCTCTAGCTTCATTTTTAGAATATCCAGCTATTTTTTCAAGTAGATTAACTTGTTCTTTTTTTATTTCTTCAATTTTTACTTGTTCTTTTTGGATTTCTTTTTGCTTGTCTAAAAGAGAATTTTCCCTTTCTTCTAGCATTTGTTCACGATTTTGTAATGTTTGATCACGACGATCCATATTACTTTCACGTGTTAAAAGGCGTTCTTCAGCCTCCTTTATTTCATTTTTTTTCTCTTTTATTTCTTTATCAGCATCTATTTTTAAACGATGAGTTTCTTCTTTTGCTTCTAATAAAGAGTCTCGTTTTATTTTATCAGCATCTTTATGGGCTTTTTCTAAGATGGCTTCAACTTTTCTATTTGCCATGTTTCCCTTAATATAATTTAAAACATATATTATTATAATTCCCAAGAAAATTCCAATTATAACTAGTAAAATGAAGAAAGCAATATCATTCATAATATGACCTCCATTTACTATTTACCCCTATATCAATTTTAATATTTTTAAACAATAAAGTCAATCAAAAGAAAAAAGTTTCTAAAATTTATAGAAACTATTTATCTTCGATTTTTAAAGGTTTTTCTTTTTTATCATTACCAATTCCATAGTAATCGCGTACTTTTTTTTCTAATTCTTCTTTTAATTTTAAGTTGTTTTTTAAAAGTTCTTTAATGTTTTCTTTACCTTGAGCTAGTTTTTCACCTTTATAGGCATACCAAGAACCACTCTTTTCTAAAATTCCAGCTTCACTAGCAAGATCTGTAATTTCACCTTCTTTAGATACTCCTTCACCATACATAATATCTACCATACAAGTTTTAAATGGAGGAGCCATTTTATTTTTAACAACTTTTATAGATGTTTTATTACCAAGAATTTCAGATCCTACTTTTATTTGTTCTGATCTTCTTATTTCTAATCTAACTGATGAATAGAATTTTAAAGCACGTCCTCCTGGAGTTGTTTCAGGATTACCAAACATTACCCCTACTTTTTCACGTAATTGATTGATAAAAATACAAATTGTATTAGTTTTATTGATAACCCCAGATAGTTTACGCAAAGCTTGTGACATCAACCTTGCTTGAAGTCCAACATGAGAATCACCCATTTCACCTTCAATTTCAGCTTGAGGTACTAAAGCAGCAACTGAGTCAATTACAATTACACTAATTGCGCCACTTCTAACTAAAGCTTCACATATCTCTAAAGCTTGTTCACCATTATCTGGTTGTGATAATAAAAGTTCATTTATATCGAC
>CANQER010000096.1 GCA_947595415.1 uncultured Bacilli bacterium | reverse complement strand
TATATCACATGGTATATCGTTAGGATCTTCAAGTTTAACTTCCACACGAAGAGGAATATACCATCTACGTCCAGTTGTACGATAAGCTTGAAATTTATGTTTTAAATTTTGCCCATCAGTAAAAGCTGCAGTAAGTTTATTAACAGATATTTTAAATGATGCTTTACCAACCTTTGAAACACTCACGTAATTACTAGGAATTGAAAAAGCTTTTAAGGCCTCAACTGCCCATGTACTAGCATTAGAACTAAAATCTCGTCCATCATTTAAAACATTAGTTCCAACCATAAGTTTTACAGTATCTGGATACTTTTTTATATATTCTTTTAATTTACTTGACCACTCTGGATTACTAAAATTTTCAGCATCTTTAAAAGTATAAACTTTACTTTTTGATGTATCAATCGTAGTAGACTTACCATCATAATTTATCCACCTAGTAACTGGTTTCCCACTTGAGTCAGTCCAAGAGTCCATCATTTTATAAGCATATTCATAATAAGTTTTAGTTTCCTCATCATAGTAATTATCTTTAAAATGAAAACCTGGAACCCTTGAATAATAACGTTTCATTTCCACAGGTTGAAGAGGATAACAAGCATCATTTTTAGTTGTCCAACTACTAGGACAAGCAGTTAAATCAGCAGGACAGTTCTTATTTGCATTATTACCACAATAATAAACAGTTTCTCCTTCTGGAGCAGGAGTATACTGAAAAGCACTAACCTTACAAATAAAAATACTAAAACATAATATTACTACTAATAAAATTCCATATACTTTATTCATACAACAAACATCCTTTCAAACTACATTATCTATCATTAAAAATATTATACTATACTAGCAGTCCAAGGTCAAGATTATTAAAACATTTCATAAAAAAGTATTGTACATTTTTACAAATTTGTGATATATTATATGTTATGTTTTATTACAAGGAGGTCTTAGATTATGGATTTGCCATATTCTAATGTTGGAGATTGTTTTGAGTTGTTTAAAAGTTTAAAAGTAAAATTAAAGGATAAAATTGAATGTTGTGATTTTCACCAAGAAATGTTATGTGGAATTTATATTTCCCAAGATAAACGTGATAATGATGATGCAGTATATAGAAATGGAATACCATTTTATTGTAAGTTTTCTAAAAATTACTTAAATGTAGCTATTGGATCTTTTTATCCTTATAAAAATTCAGTTGGCGAAAAGCTAGCTATACTAAGTGAATTTTATGAAATTTTAAGAGAAATTTTTAATGAACCTACCTTATTTTACACCATTGAAAATGATGAAGAAGGTCTTTTATCACTTCACTGGGCTTTCACTAATAAGGAAGAACAAATTAAGGAATTTACTGATAACACCTATTATTGGGATGCGAAAGTAACTAATTTAGTAATTTTTAATCCCAACCATGGTATACAAAACTTAGGTTTACCTATTGAATTACTACCTTTGATAAAAGAAAACATTCATGAATATGTAAAATATAAAAATGGTAATTTTAAAAATCCAGAACTTATAAATGATATAAACATTCAAACATTAAAAAAACAAAGGTTATATTAACTACTTAAAAAGTAGTTTTTTTTAACCTTTGTTTATTTTTTTATATATTCATTATATAGTTTTTGTAGATTATTTTTGGTTAAAACTTTATCTAACCCATCAATACTAACATCAGTATATACTCTAGTTAGAAGTTCTTTCATATTAGAAGAACATAATATTTTATCTTTAGTATTATTCCAATAGGTAAGTTGATATTCTTTAGTCCATTTTTTACCTTGATATATCATACCTGCTACAAAGTTATCACAAACATGTTCTAAAAAATATTTAAAAGGCATATCAGGAGTTTTATTTAAAGCAGCATAATCATACCAATATTCTAAATGATGTTTGTTTCTTCCCTTATGATGAAGCCAAGCTTTGGAATAACCTTCTTCTTTTCTACAATTGATAATTGGACTTTTACCACCATCAAAGTATTTTACCCCTTCTAAAAATTCTTCAGGACTATATTTTGATAAATCATGAACTAATCCTTGCCATAAAATACCAACTTTAGCACATAGACATAATACTTTAAATCGATGTCTAGTAACGACACCTAAATGACCAAAAAAGCCCTTCCATGTATATTTATATTCTTTCTTTTCCATATCTATCACATTAAAATTATATCATTTTTTATTATGACAAACAATATTAACGTTTCATATCTTGTGATATTTCACTTTCTAAATTATAACTACTAAAATCATAACCATGATTTTTAATGTCATAACAAATATTCATTAAAGTATTATAGTCTAATCCTATTTGGGAAAAATCAGGAGTTTTATCTTTAGGAATTAGTAAGTTCATGAATGTCTTTAAATTGTTAATTCCTAATTGTTTATCTTGATTAATTTGATTGTAAAGACCTATAGCCATTATTCCAGATTGAACTTCTAAGAGATTTTTTAAACTTTCTTCATCTAAAGCATTATAAATTACATCTATATCATCAAGCTTAAATTTTTTAAGACCAATCTTTGAACGAATTTGAAATAATGCTTGATAAGCAAGTCCACAAATATAGTTAATTTTTTCACTTCTCATCTTATTAACTTCGTTAAGATCAAATCCTTTTTTTTCCATAAAATCAGCAAACAAAAAGTCACAACAATAAGTAGGAGTTTCATGAAATCCATAGTAATTTGAATCATAATACTTTGGTTGCATTAGAAAATCATTAGCGTGCATTAATTCATGACAAAATATTCTTGCATCTTCAATTATTCCTTCACGAGAAACATTGATATAAGAAACGTTAAAAATATAGTCATACCAAGCACTTCCACCAATTCTTTTAACTTGCTTATAATTAGAAATATTAATTAAATCTGGCTTGGAAATGATATTATTGACATTTTGAAATAACTCTTGATCTAGGTTTTCATAAAAAGATAAAGCAATATCTTTTAAATTTTCATTAGAAAAATTCATATCAGCAAATTTTGTTTCATTAATTTGAGGTTTTTGTATAATGCTTGCCATATTTATTAATACTTGTAAGTATTCTTTTGATAAATAGCCATAACTTTTTTTATCAATTACTATTTTACCAGTTTTACAAAGTCTATTTGATTCTTTACTAGCAGAGTATTTTCCTTTTGTTATTTTATCTAAAAAAGGAGTTATAGCTGTATTATATGTATTATCAATTGAATCTAATATGGCATAATAAGAAAGTAAACAATATTGAACTCTTTCTCTTTCGATTTGTGATAAATCATTCCTTTTTAAAAGATTTTCAGTATAGTTTATTTTATCTTTAATTTTCTTTTCATCGAATTTAAAATTTGTCATATCATACCACCTATAAATAATTATATCACATTAATTTTAAAGCTAATTAGTATATACAATAACTTTACATTTTAATGTCAATATCATTACTTTATTGGATAATATTTAAACTATTTTAGATTTTGTTGATCAATTATAATTTAACATACAAAAAATAGGTATTTTCTACCTATTTTAAATAATAAAAACATCTGATTTCAACAATAGTTGATTTCAGATGTCATCCAAACAAGGGATAACATCTGATTTCCACAATCAAATGTATCCTTTCTTTATTCTACGCAAGTTTCCTTGACATATTCATAATAACATAAAAGCACACTTTTATCAAGTACGTTTTCTATTTATACCTCGAATTTTTTGAAATTTTTTCATCACAAATGATGGGGATGAGGTTGTATTCCAAACAAGTACAATAGAAGGAGGTGAAATTATGAAAAAATCAGAGAAATATCTTTGTACTATCATAATAC
>CANQER010000095.1 GCA_947595415.1 uncultured Bacilli bacterium | reverse complement strand
TTCTCCTAAAGCTCCATGCCCTATTTCTCTTCTTCCTGGTGCTCCATAACGACCTGTTTCACCAACACTAAATTGAGGAAAGTTATAATGTAACATAAACCTTTTTTCTTCTTCAATTCCAAGACCATCTAATATTTGATGTTCCCCTAAAGCTCCTAGTGTAACAATTGATAAACTTTGAGTTTGTCCACGAGTAAATAAGGCTGAACCATGAGTTCTTGGAAGAAGATCGATATCAGTTGACAAAGGTCTAATTTCTGTCATACTACGTCCATCAGCTCTTGTCTTTTCACGAACAACAATATTTCTAAATAATTCATACTCAATTTGTTCTAAAACTAATTTTACTTTTATAACTAATTCATCTAACTCGCTAGCTTCTAAATCTGCATTTTCTAAACTTATTTTAGAAACAACACTTTCTTTTACTTCATCAATTTTAGCATATTTTTCTAGTTTGTCTTTTATTCTTAAAGCTTCATCTAGTGGTTCTTTAGCAAGACTACTTACTTTTTCTTTTAATTCTGAAGAGATTTCTAAGACGTCATAACTCATTTTTTCTTCCCCAACAGCAGCAATAATTTCTTCTTCAAAAGCAATCAATTCTTTTATAGCTTCGTGACCAAACATCAAAGCATCTAACATAACTTCTTCAGATACTTCCTTAGATCCTGATTCAACCATATTAATTGCTTCTTTAGTCCCAGCTACAACTAAATCAATATCACTTTCTTCAGCTTCTTTAGTAGTAGGGTTTATAATAAAATTACCATTTACACGCCCTACTTTAACACTCGCAACAGGTCCATCAAAAGGAACTTTAGAAATACATGTAGCAAGTGATGATCCAAATAAAGCAGTCATTTCTGGAGAATTATCTTGATCAACTGATAAAATTGTATTAACAATTTGAACTTCATTTCTAAAATTTTCTGGAAACAAAGGTCTTAGAGGTCTATCAATCATACGTGCAGCTAAAGTTGCATTTTCTGTAGGACGACCTTCCCTTTTTATAAATCCTCCTGGTATTTTACCAACTGAATATAATTTTTCTTGATACAAAACCATAAGTGGGAAAAAATCAGATAACACATTTGCGTTATTTGATACTACAATAGTTGATAAAACAACTGTATCTCCATATCTTACTAAAACTGCTCCATGGGCTTGTTTAGCTAATTCACCATGTTCTACTACTAATTTTCTACCACGAAAATCTAATTCAAATACTTTTTTCATTTTTCTACCTCTCTTTATTAAAAATAAAGACACTTAAAAAGTGCCTACTTTCTTAAACCTAAACTTTTAACTATTTCACGATATCTTGTTATATCTTTTGCTTTTAAATAATTAAGTAAACTTCTTCTTTGACCAACTTTTTTAAGAAGTCCACGTCTTGAATGATGATCGTGAATGTGTTCTTTAAAATGTTCAGTTAATACTTTAATTTCTTCTGTTAAAATAGCTATTTGAACTTCTGGAGAACCAGTATCTCCTTCTTTTCTAGCATACTTTTTAACAATTTCTTCTTTTACCTCTTTTTTTAAAGCCATAATTTCTCCCTTCATTATAATCCACTTAAACCGAGAATAAGTTGGGAAGTCTTATTCCAAGAATAAGTATACTAATAATATACACTAAATTTTAAATTAATGCAACAATTTTTTACAAAAACATCTTATAAGGTTTTAAATATTTATCATTATATGTTTTATATATCGCAATTACTTCATTATTATATATAAAACCTATAAGATCACTATCCCATTTTTTATCAATAATTTGACCATTTTTAATCTTAAAATACATATCATCAGCAATTTCTATTTTGGGAATATCTAATAAATCACCAATTGGAATCATTTTGTATTTTCCATTTAAAATATCTTTTAAATAATAAGAATCAGCGATATTAAAATTACCTTGTCTAGTTCTTATTAAATCACTCATTGTCGCAATGGTATTTAATTTAAAACCAATATCTTTAATAAGCGATCTTATATAAGTACCTTTACTTACAACACATTTTATTTTAAAAGTCGTTTTATTATTACTATAATATGTATCTAATAGTTCAATTTTTTTAATTTCTACCCTTCTTTTAGGTAAGTTAACACTTATATTTTCTCTTGCGTATTGATATAATTTCTTACCATTTACTTTAACTGCTGAATATAAAGGAACTTCTTGTTCGTAAAAACCAACCATTTCGTTTAAAACCTTTAAAATCTCATCTTTTGATCTATAAACATTTTCCTCTTTTAAAATATTACCTTGGATATCTAAAGTATCAGTTTGCATTCCAAGGGTTACTGAAGCAATATATTCTTTATCAAAATTAGTTATAAGTTCCACTAATTTAGTCGCCTTACCAACACATAAAACCAAAACTCCACTAGCTAAAGGATCAAGGGTACCTGTATGTCCTATTTTTTTAATATTCAAATACTTACTTACAATATTTACGACATCACGACTTGTATAACCAGCTTCTTTGTGTACAACAATAACTCCATCCATATTACTTAATTTCGTAGATAGTCCCTTCTTTAGTATCTTTTAAAATGATGTTTTTCTTTTCTAAATCTTTTCTTATTTGATCTGCTTTTTCATAATCTTTATTTTTTTTAGCTATATCTCTTTCTAATATCTTTTCTTCAACATATTTTTTTACAGCTTCATCTATTTCTTGTTTTTTAAGTAAATCAAGAGATAATACTTTATCAAAATTTTCAATCAATTTTAGTTTAGTATTATTAGATAACTTATCATCTTTTATGACATCATGAATCTTTGTGATAGCTAAAGAAGTATTTAAGTTATCGTTTAGACAATCTTTAAATTGTTCATTGTAAAAATCAAAATCATCTTGATTAAAACTACCTATATTAGTTATATTACTTATTTTGTTTTTTAACTTTTGGTAATCCTTACTAGCACTATCTAAAATATCATAACTAAAAGTTAAAGTTTTTTGATAGTGCGAATTTAGACATAAATAACGATAACTTATAGGATTATAACCTTTTTTTTGTAGTGAATCTAAAGTTAAAAATTCCCCATTACTTTTACTCATTTTACCAGTTTGATCATTTAAAAATTCCCCATGAATCCAATAGTTACACCACTTATGACCTAAATAACCTTCAGCTTCAGCTATTTCATTAGTATGATGAGGAAAAGTTAGATCAATACCTCCACAATGGATATCTAAGTATTCTCCTAGATTTTTAATCGCAATAGCACAACATTCAATATGCCAACCAGGATAACCCCTACCCCATGGTGAATCCCAATTCATAATATGATTTTCATACTTTGAATCAGTAAACCACAATCCAAAATCAAAAGGATTTTTTTTGTTTTTATCTTCATCGATATCCTCACGTACAGCTAATTTTAACTCTTCTTGTTTTATACCTGATAGTTCATAGTAGTTTTCTGATTTACTGACATCAAAATATACATTACCATTAGAAATATAAGCATAACCTTTTTCAAGTAATTTAGTTATTATTTTTATATATTCATTAATTAAATCAGTAGCCTTTTCAATTATTTTAGGTTTTCTTATATTTAACTTTTCTAAATCGTTAAAAAAACAATCAGTATAATATTTGGCTATCTGTAAAACATCTTTATTTTCCCTTTTAGCAGCTACAGCCATTTTATCATCACCAGTATCACCATCACTAGTTAAATGACCCACATCAGTTATATTCATAGCCCTTTTAACATTATAACCTAAGTATTCTAAACTTTTTTCTAGGATATCTTCAAATATATAAGTTCTTAAATTACCAATATGAGCATAGTGATATACAGTTGGACCACAT
>CANQER010000094.1 GCA_947595415.1 uncultured Bacilli bacterium | reverse complement strand
TATAATATAGTTGATCAAATTTTTGTTGGGAATAGTAGTGTTGGTTATTTAGGAAACGCTGCAACAACGATAGTATATCCAATAACCATTATTGCTGTAGCTTTTGCTTGGTGCTTTGGTGATGGTTCTGCAGCGTATTTATCTTTATGTCAAGGGAGAAATGACACTAAAAATTCTCATAAATCAATTGGAAATAGTATATTAGTAACATTTGTAATAAGTATAATATTTATGATATTAGGTTACTTATTTATGGATAAACTTCTATATGGGTTTGGTGCAAGTGATGTAACAATCAATTTAGCAAGAGATTATTTTAGAATAATTTTACTAGGAATACCATTTTATATGTTGGCTAATTCAGTAAATAGTGTAATTCGTGCTGATGGATCACCTAAATTCGCTATGGCTGCTACACTACTTGGAGCAATTTTAAATATAATACTAGATCCAATATTTATTTTTGGATTCAAATGGGGAATTGTAGGAGCAGCTTGGGCTACCATTATAGGGCAAATTGCTTCATTCATTCTTTCAGTAGTTTACTTTTTTAGAACAAAAACTTTTAAACTAAATAGAGATAGTTTTAAAATGGATTTTGAAGTTTTCAGTAATGTAATCAAACTTGGAGTATCAACATTTATTACTCAAATGTCAATTGTTGTTATTTCGTTAGTTTGTAATGTTATGTTAGTAAAATATGGTGCTTTAAGCGAATATGGTGCTGATATACCTATTGCAACAATAGGTATATGTATGAAAGTATTTAGCATTGTAATAAATATCGTAGTAGGAATTGTTTTAGGAGCCCAACCAATACTTGGATATAATTATGGTGCTAAAAAATACGATAGAGTTAAAGAGACATTTAAGTTAGTAATAATTTCTTCTATTATAGTGGGGATTTTATCAACTATTGTATTTGAATTGTGTCCTCAAATTGTTATAAAAATGTTTGGTACATCTGATAATCTTTATATGGAATTTGCTATAAAAACATTTAGAATTTTTCTAATGTTTGTAACTTTTACTTGTTTAATAAAAGTAATTTCTATATTCTTTCAAGCAGTTGGAGAACCTTTAAAATCAGCAGTTGTATCGTTATGTCGTGATATTGTTTTCTTTGTACCACTAGTTGTAATATTACCTAAATTTATTGGAGTAACAGGTCCATTATGGGCTGCCCCAATAGCAGATTTTGTTGGAATATTAATATCAGGAACTTTAATAGTATTATTCTTTAAAAAGTTATCTAACGTAACAATTACTGATAAAGAACAAGTAGTTATAAAATCATCAAAACCAGGTGTAATTATAACGATTTCAAGAGAACATGGATCAGCTGGTAAATATATTGGTGAGATAATTGCTAAAAAACTTAATATTCCATACTACTATAAAGAATTAACAGCTTTAGCAGCTAAAGAAAGTGGTTTAGATAAAGAATTTGTTTCTAAAATTGATTCTACCAATGATGTATGGCATGACTTATATTTAACAACATCACCTGTAAAATATGCTATTAAGGCACAAGATAAAATTATTAGTGAAATAGCAGAACATGGTTCTTGTGTAATAGTAGGTCGTGCTGCTGATTATGTATTAAAAGATAATAAAAATTTGGTAAGGATATTTATCTATGCTAATGAAGAATACAAAGTAAAGAAATTACAAGATATGTATGGAGATTCAGAAAAAGAAGCAATAAAAAACATGAACAAATCTGATAAAAACAGAGCTTCTTACTATAAATTAATTTCAGGTAAAACATGGGGAGATTATAAAAACTATGATTTACTTATAGATTCTTCAATTGGTGTAGAAAAAACAGCTAATGCAATAATAGAGTATATAAAAAATATAAATAGGATATACTGATATGGTTGTTGATTATTAGTAAAGTAGAAAAGATTAATAAAATGTAAAAAGGAAGGTGATGTAGACCTTCTTTTTTTTGAATATAAACGAATAATTAGAATAAAATTCGCCTCATTAAAAGGACGAATTTTTATTTGTTATATATTTTTATTAAGGTTTTAAATTGTTTAACTAAATCATCTAAAACATTTTGATTTTTCGCTTCACATCTTAAAGTGAGATTTGGACCTGTATTACTAGCTCTAACATAAGCCCAACCTTCGTCGAATAAAACTTTTAAACCATCAATCTCTAAGTAATGATAGTTTTTTTCATCACAGTATTTTTTAATGTTATCAATTACTTGATATTTTAATTTATCAGTTGAAGAAAATTTTTCTTCTGGATAATTGAAATATACTGGTACATTACTAGCAAGCTTGCTTAAAGTTTTATCTGTTTTAGAAAGAATTTCAATTAATCTAAGAGAAGAATACATCGCAGATTCAGTACTAAATAAACGATCGTTTAAAGATATATGACCAACATACTGAATACCAAAAGGAATATTTTCTTTTAGGATTTTTTCTTGAGTATAACTAGTACCAGTACGACATATAACTGGAGTACCACCTAATTTTTCAATTTCATCTTTGAAGTTATCGGAACATTTTGGGTCATATAAAAATTTTTTATTGTCTACTTTATCAATTATATCTCTTAATATAATTATGGCATAAGTTTCTATAGCTATTACACTACCAAGTTCATCTACGATACCTATTCTATCACCATCACCATCAAAACTAATTCCAATATCTGCATTTATTTCTTTGACTTTATCTTTTAATTGTTGTAAATTTTCTTCTATAGCTGGATCTGGATGATGATTTGGAAAGTTACCATCAGATTCTTCATTGATGATTGTTAAATCGAGATTTAGTTTAGAAAATATATCTCTAGCTATACATGAAGTTGTACCATTCGCAAGATCTAATACAACTTTAATTTTCTTTTTGCCAAATTTTAAATTATCTATAACATAACTAATATATTCATCTTTGATATCTTTTTTTTCTAATTTACCTTTACCTTTTAAAAATTTACCTTTATCAATATATTTTTTTAAGTCTTTTATCATTTTACCTCTAGCATTTGCATATTCATCAAAAGAAAATTTAAAACCATTTTCGTTTTTGGGGTTGTGACTAGGTGTAATCATTATGCCATATAAATTGTTTATATGTCTAGCATAATAATGCATTGGGGTAGTAGTAAGACCATAATCAAAAACATCAATACCAGTTTCTAATAATCCTTTTATTAGATTATCGTGAAGGATAGGTGAAGATATTCTATTATCGTGTGATACGACACAAGCACTTTGATTTAAATATTCTTGTAAATAAGAGCCATAACCTAAACCAATTTTATATGCTACATCTTCATTAATATCATCTGGTACAATTCCTCTTATATCATATTCTCTAAATATTTCTTCTTTCACTAATAATACTTTTTTCATAATTTATATAATACCATATATTAAATAGAAGTTAAATACCATAAATTAAAATTTATTAATATTTGAAAAAATAAAATAGAAAAATTTTATTGTGTGAATAAGAAAAATATGATACAATCAAGTCATACAAATCATATTTAATAAATGGTTTTAAAGTTATTCTATTAGATGATGAAAAAAATCTTTATAATAACTAAAAGGAGGAGTAAAAATGATGAAAAAAATTAGTGTAATATTTTTAAGTTTACTAGCTATGGTTTTAATTACAGGTTGTGAAGATAGTGAAGCAAAGGAGCAAAAATTAGTTTGTACAACTACTCAAAATGAAGATGGAATGAGTGGGGAACAAGTAATTTCTATGACTTATAAAAATGATAAGTTACAACATATGACAATGGAAGTTAATACTAAAATTACAGATCCTACTGTCCAAAAGAATTGGGATATGTTAAAAAAAACAATGGATGAACAAAACAAGGAGTTTAATAAAGATGGTGTTAGTTTAAAAGTTGAAAAA
>CANQER010000093.1 GCA_947595415.1 uncultured Bacilli bacterium | reverse complement strand
GCAAGTCCAATATCTAATAATAGGTTGGTTAAATCTTTCAATCGACATTTTTCATTATTAATATAATATTCATTTGTTCCATCTTTATATACTCTTCTTTTAATAGCTACCTCTGTATAATCTAAAGGTATTTGTTTATCAGTATTATCAAATACTAAAGTAACACTAGCTACATTAGAATGACTACGTGATTTACTACCACTAAAAATAACATCCGTCATACTATCACCACGAAGTGATTTAACAGATTGTTCTCCTAAAACCCACCTTACAGCATCGACAATATTACTTTTACCTGACCCATTAGGCCCAACAATACCAGTTATGTTATTGTTAAAATCTATTGTTATTTTATCCGCAAACGATTTAAAACCATGAGCCTTTATTTGTTTTAAGTACATATTACCACCTATTCTCACATAATTAATTATACTATAATTACTATGTAATTACAAGAAAAAAGTAATTATTTAAAATTACTTTTAAAACAAACATTTTATATATATTATATAGAACAATGCTAAGACAAATACGATATATAAAACCATTCCTATTTTATAAATTAGACTTGGAATAGAAAACTTTTTATTTATTAAAACCATTAATAATAGTATAACCAAACTAATCAAAGATATCTTTATTCCTAAATCCAAATATGGAGGAATAAATTTTAAAACTAACTTATTTTCACCTTTAGCTATTTTAATATTCATGTAAGTACCAAGATACTTATTAATATCTACCTTTTTACCATTTAGATAAGCAGTAAATCCTTTATCATAAGTAATAGGTAAGAATAAATAGCCATCTTCTTTACTATCTACATTTATACTTAAAGTATTTTTATTTATTTCTAAATCAGTTTGATAATCATATTCCAAAGTTAAATCTTTAAGTTTATTAATATCAAGTAAACCAAATTCAAAGTTATCTAAAGTTACTTTCCTATCATCTTGATAAGCTTTTAAATGATTTATTACAATATTAATTTTACCTTTTTTATAGTAACCTAAATTCACAAGACCACTATTATATCTAGTTATATAAGTAGTATTATTATTGTCATCAATAGTTGGGATAGTAATTACTTGATCGTTTACTTTTATTTCATTTATTAAACTATTTTTCTTTAAATTTAAATACAAATAACCATCACATGAAACATCATATGTAAAAGTAGTATCGTAAGTTTTATAAATTCTATCATTATAAATAGTTTCTTTATTTTTAGTTGTTTTATAATTATCAACTTTACTTATATAAATAATATCATCTTTCTTATTAAACAAATTATGATAAATTTCATTTTGATTAGAAAGAGTTTCATTATCTAAAAGGTTTATTTGTTTATTACTATTTATTATGCCAAATGGAAGATTATAGTTTTTTTCATACAATGATATATTATCATACCATTTTATTTTTGTATGAAAACCATCATCAATTGGTTTATTGGTTAAAACATAACGAATGTTTAAAAGTGAGTCTGTAAATAAAGATCCTCCTAAATCTTGCAGTCTAGTATAACGTGTACTATAACCTAGTCTTCTGTGAGTTTTCATTTGATCTTCTGTTATAATATGAATCCAAGAAGAAATAGATGGAGTATTAGTAATCAATGGATAGTTTTCTGACATTAAAGCCATATCATCTTTATAACGATATAAAGAATTATTAATTTGCGATAAATTCATTTCTTTAGTTGTTTTAAAGATTGTTTTAACTGGTATATCAGTGTGATCAATTTCAGCTACATAACGATAATCAAAACCTATATACCATATACCATAAATTAGTATTTCAAGTAATACAACAGCTACAATTAAAACCCTTTTTACAAATACATCTTTTATTTTTAAAATTAAAATAGCTGCGATTAAAAACGAAATAAAGGTTGTGAAAATCCATAAAAACAACTTAAAGTCTACTTGAATATAAACAACCATATTTTTCATTACAGTAAATCCATTTATATATCCTAAAACGATAGAAATAGTAAGGAAGATTAAACCACCTAATATAAATGGCAGATCTTTTTTATTGATAGTTTTATTTATTTTTAATGGTGCATATTTTTGTAAGTTCAAATAATGAAGAGAACCCATAAGTAAAACCATTAAAGGAATAAATCCATAACGATAAGGAAATCCACTATAACTACCAGTATGCCACATTTTATTGATAGGTTCAACTATTAAACCAATAGCTACTAATAGAAAAGTAATTACATAAAATAGAGTTATTTTTTTATCTTTTTTATAATTAAACAACATTTTAATAAACAGTATTAAAGGTATTACTGAACATGTATAATATACTAATTTATTAAAAAAGTAATTTGTATCAGCTATTTGTCCAGACAAAGATGCAATACGATATGATGTATTTGACTGCATAAAGGCTGGTAGAAAGGAAACTAAAGATAAAGTTAAGGATAAAAGAGTTGCGAATAAAAACTTGGTACCTACTACTTTTCTATCTTCCTTTTTAACACAAAATATAATTCCTAAAATAGAAGAAAAAATAACAAATAAAAGTAACATATAAGATACATAAAAAGTAAATATTAAACATAGAGTAAAAACAATTATGTAGTAAACTGCGACTTTATCATCAAACAGTTTCTTTAGTGCTAGTATAAGTAATGGGAATAAGACTAATACATCTAACCACATAATATTAGAATATCCTATTAGTACATAACCACTTAATCCATACATAACACTAAAAATTACTTTATAAAATAAAGGTACATTTTTATAAACTTTATTAAACAAAATAAAAGATGTAAGAGCCATTAAAGCTGTTTTAATGATTAAGAAAATTGAAAAGAATCCTAAGATGTTATCACGACTTGTTAAAGCAACAAGCCAAGCAATTGGACTATAAAGAACATTTAGTACCCAAGATCCATAGATATTACTACCTGATCCTAAGTTAAAATTATAAAGCATACTATCACCACTATGGATGACATCCCAAAGGTGGGTATAAATTGGAACATATCCTTGAGCCATATCTGCTATAGCAATAGATCTAGTTCCAAAGGGATAAATGCCCTTAATTAAAAAGATAACTAGTAACATAACTACAACTATTACTGGAGCTATCAAATAAGGTAATATTTTTTTAAACTTCATACTAATTCCTACTTTCTATTACCATGATATATAAATTTTAAAAATTTGTCAATAAAAAAAAGGATCAATTAGATCCAATTTGATTCATTACTTCTGTAGCAAAATCTTCTTGTTTTTTTTCTATTCCTTCGCCTACTTCATAGCGAACCATTTTGATAATTTCACCTTTGTTGTTTTGAATGAATGTTTTTACAGTTATATCTGAATCTTTAACAAATGGTTGTTCTAAAAGACAAATTTCTTTATAGTATTTGTTGATTCTACCTTCAACCATTTTTTCTGCTATTTCTTTAGGTTTACCTTCATTAATAGCTTGTTCTTTTAAAATTAATTTTTCTTCTTCAACTAAAGATGCTGGAACATCTTCTTTGGCTACATATAATGGACGCATTGCTGCTGCATGCATAGATACGTCTTTAGCTACATCTTCTGTTGTGTTATCAATAACTGTTAAAACAGCTATTTTGCCATTCATATGAATGTATGAACCAAAAGATGCAGTATCTGGTTTAGTTACTTTTTCAAGATGTTTTACAGTTACTCCTGCTGGAATTTTTTCGTAGTAGTAAATTACCTCTATTGCGTCTGCTTTCATTGTTCCTGCTGCATTTTTAGGTTCCATATTTTTTTCTGGATCCTCTACTGCTCTGTAATATAATACGTCTTTTCTTGATGTTGCATATGGTTCACTTTCATAACCTATTATTTCTTCTTGTGGCAATAGTTCGTTTTCTGTATATCCTTTTTCTGTTTTTTCTAAGTATTTTA
>CANQER010000092.1 GCA_947595415.1 uncultured Bacilli bacterium | reverse complement strand
AGTAGATTCATAAAATACAAGTATTAATTTTCACCAACCATTAACTCTCTTAAAAATAATATTTTATTACTATTCTCCCTCAACGATTTACTTTATATTAGCACGTATATTTTCAATTGTCAATACCTTCATATGGATTTATATGGATAGTAGTATAGTGAACTAGTGGTTGTTTTAACTTAATCTTTTTTTCAATCTCATCAACTATAAAATGAGCCTCTTTCAAAGACAAATCTTCATCCATACTAACTTCTGAAATCAATTTGTAATAAGATCCATATTTAAGTAAAACTAATGTGTCAATTCTTCTTATTAACTCACTATCTAAAATGATTTTTTCTACTTTATTTATAAATTCAGGATCTGTTTCTTGTTCCCCTAAAATCATACTAATATTGTTTTTTAAAAGATTGAAAGCAAGTCTAACAATCAATATACCTACTATTATACAAGCAACAATATCAGCATAGATAAATACATTTATATATTTTGATAATTGCATTAAAACAGAAGATATTAAAACAACTAGGGAACTTAAAACATCAGCTTTACTTTCCCTACTACTAGAAATTAAAATATTACTATTTAAATCTTTTCCTTTTTTAAATAAATATCTAGATAGTAGTATTTTAAATATAATAGTAATTAGACAAGCAATAATAACGATATAATTAGGTACAATAGGTTTTTTATTGATACTTTCATATATAATTGAAAATCCAAGTCCAAGTATTACAATACTTATTATAATACTTATTATATATTCTAGTTTACCATGACCATAAGGATGTTTTTTATCTGCTGGTTTACTAGAAAGTTTAGAACCAATTATTCCTACTATATCTGTGAATAAATCACTAAAAGAATGGAGTCCATCAGCTATTAAAGAAGATGATCTACCAATAAATCCAATTACTATTTTAATAATTGACAAGATCAAATTAACTAAAAAACTAATACTTAAAACTTTAGGTACACTCATTTTATCCCTACTTTGCTTGGTACCAATTTTCGCCATATTCAATATCGACTTTTAAAGGTACTTCTAACTTACAAACATTTTCCATAACGTCTTTAATAATATCTATTACTATTTGTTTTTCACTATTTAAAACATCAAAGATAAGTTCATCATGGACTTGTAAGACCATTTTACTTTTTAAATTTTTTTCTTTAAATACTTTGTATACACAAACCATAGCTTTTTTAATAATATCAGCTGCAGTTCCTTGAATTGGGGTATTTAAAGCTATCCTTTCTCCTTGACTTCTAATCATATAATTAGAGTTTTGAAGCTCAGTTATATTTCTTTTACGATTGAATAAAGTTTTTACATATCCATCAGCATAAGCTTTTTTGATACAACTATCCATATAAGTTTTAACTCCTGGATAAGTTTTTTGGTATTTTTCAATAAACTCTTTAGCTTCACTAGGAGAAATGTCTAAATTTTCAGACAATCCAAAACTACTTATACCATAAATAATTCCAAAATTTACAGCTTTAGCTATACGTCGCATGTTTTTAGTAACATCTTCATTTGGAACTTTAAATATATCAGCTGCAGTTTGAGTATGAATGTCTAAATCGTTTTTAAAAGCTTTTATTAATACTTCTACTTTAGCCATATGTGCTAAAATTCTAAGTTCTATTTGGGAATAATCACCACTTACTATAATTCCATTTTCCATTGGAATAAATGCTTTTCTTATAAGTTTACCATATTCGTATCTAATAGGTATATTTTGAAGATTTGGTTCAATCGATGACAATCTACCAGTTCTAGTTAAAGTTTGAGTATAAATAGTATGTATTCTATCATCGATACAAGAATTTAAAAGTCCTTCAATATAAGTGGTATATAATTTAGTAAGCATACGATATTCAATGATTTTTTCAATGATAGGATGTTTATCTTTTAGTTTGTTTAAAACATCAATTGAAGTAGAATAACCTCTATTGTTTTTTTTGCCATGAGGAAGATTTAATTTTTCAAATAATATATCACCTAATTGTTTAGGACTTGATATATTAAATTCACATCCTGCCATGTTATATATTTCATTACTTACTAATTCTATTTTTATTTTTATTTCTTCCCCCATATTTGTTAGTTCTTGTTTATCAAGTCTAATACCAGTATATTCCATATCAGCTAAAACTAACGATAAAGGCATTTCAATATCATAAAATAATTCTTCTAAATTTTCTTCTTTTATTTTATCTACAAATATATTATATGTTTCATATATAAATTTTGCTTTCATTATTGCGTGATAAGCTATAATATCATCACTTGGTTTTGTGAATTTTGTTTTTCCATAAACAGTTTCATAAAAAGGAATATCCATATCATACATACTAGCCAGATAAGCAATATCATCTTTAACGTTATAATCCAGTAAATTAGCTGCGATTAAGGTATCAAATATTATATTTGAAATTTCAATATTTTTCCATTTTAAGGAAACATATACCTTTTTAGCATCATACGTATATTTTAAATTTTTATCTAATAAAGGAATAGCTTTTTCTAACAGATATTCAGGGATAAAGAAACTAGTTTCTTTATTGTATACAGCCATTCCTAGTATTTGACTAGTATGATAGTTAGTACCTAAAATTTCTAGATGAATACTACAAGGTCCTTCTACTTTTAAATCTTCAATATTTTTTAATATTTTTATTTCTGTATCTTTTACTTCTAAAGATTCTTGATCTTTTTTGATAAATGAATAAAATTCTAACTCTTCGTATAATTTGTTTAATTGTTCATTTTGATTACCTAGATATTTTGTATCTTCGATTGTTATTTCCAATGGAACATCTTTTATGATGGTAGCCATTTCATAGCTTAAATAGGCTTTATCTTTATCTTCAATTAAGTTTTCTTTTACTTTTCCCTTTAAATTGTCAAGGTTTTCATATACTCCATCTAAAGAATTGTACTGTTGGATTAGTTTTAAAGCTGTTTTTTCACCAATTCCACGTACTCCTGGGATATTATCTGAAGCATCACCTTGAAGGGATTTTAAATCAATTATTTTTATAGGATCTAGTTTGTATTCTTCTTTAAATGTATCAAGGTTATATCTTATATAATCTTTTTGTTTTAAAAGTTTCATATCAACTGTTTTACTTATCAGTTGAAGTAAATCTCGATCACTACTTATAATAGTACCTATAAAATTGGGATCATCGTCACAGTATTTAGCGAACGTTCCAATGATATCATCAGCTTCATAGTTATCTATTTCATAGTACTTTATTCCTAGGGCAGTTAGTAGTTGTTTTGCGATAGGAAATTGCATTTTTAATTCTTCTGGAGTTTCGATTCTACCTTGTTTATATTCACTATATTTTTGATGTCTAAATGTTTTTCCTTTATCAAAAGCTACCATTATATAAGTTGGTTTTTCTTCTAATACTATTTTATTTATCATATTAGTAAAACCAAATAAAGCATTGGTAGGAAACCCTTTACTATTTTTCATAAAGTTTCCATTATAAGCAGTAGCATAATAACTTCTAAATAAAAGGTTATTACCATCAACTAAGATTATTTTTTCCATTGTATCACCATCTTAATTATATCATATATTACCCTAATTTAGCTAGGAAAATAAAAGAAAACAAGTCTTTAAAGAACTTGTTTGAATATATTTTAAGCCAAAAAAAAATTGGCAACTTCCTATTTTCGCTTACACTATCGTCGGCGTAAAAGTGCTTAACTTCTGTGTTCGAGATGGGAACAGGTGTATCCACTTTGCTATCGTTACCAATAAAGAGAAATAATTCTCTGAAAACTAAGATAATGTGTTCATCAAATAAGAATAGGATTAAATCCTCGATCTATTAGTACTAGTCAGCTCAACATATCACTATGCTTCCACCTCTAGCCTATCAACC
>CANQER010000091.1 GCA_947595415.1 uncultured Bacilli bacterium | reverse complement strand
CTACATCGTTAATTAAAGCTTCTAAATACCCCCCCCCATTTGCTATTTGCTAACATATCTACTCCCTACTTTCTTATCCATTACTAATATACCATTAAATCTATATTTATTCAAGTATGTAATTTATAACTTTACAAAAAAAAGATTCAACACATGAATCCTTATTTTAAATATAATCTATTACTTTTTTATACCTCTTGTATAACAATCAAAATCATTGGTTTACACTCAGTTTCATTATAAAAATACTTCCCAAGTTTATCCCTAATACCAGATTTAATCTTATTAAAATCAACATAATTATTCTTAATATTCTCATTAATAATATCTAAAGAAATCTTTTCTGACTCCTTAATCAAATCAATATTATCCTTAACAAATATAAACCCTCTAGTTAAAATCTCAGGACCTGCAATAACAGATTTAGTATCCTTATCAATCGTAGCACTCACAATAACAATCCCATTTTCACTAAGTAACTCACGATCCTTTAAAACCAAATCACCTATATCACCAGCTGTTTTACCATCAATTAATATATCATCAACTTTAACTTTCTCATCAGTATCAGTTAAATTACCATCAACAAATAAAGCAACCTGTCCATTTAACTTAAGTAAAATATTTTCCTCACTCATCCCAGTTTTTAAAGCTGATTTCGCATTATCAACTTGTCTTCTATATTCCCCAATAACAGGAAAATAATACTTAGGATTAAGTAAATTAATCATCATCATTAAATCCTCACTAGAAGCATGTAAACCTAAATACTGTTTGGTTGGTAAAATAATTAAATTAGAACCCTTTTTAGCAATCTCATCGTAAAGTCTAGTAGCACTTCTTTCCATCCCATCATAAACAGGTGAAGCAAACACCACAGTATCTTCATCATTTAACTTAATAAACTTATCATATCCTCTAACAATACGATCAATATTAGAAAAAGGTTTTTCACGATCATCTGAAATCAAAACAATAATCCCCTTATCATTAACATGATGAATACCCATTAGACGATTTTTATCAAACTTAACATACCCTTCATTAATAGCACTAGTAATAATAGTCTCTAACTGTTTACCCATTATCACAATATTACGATCAGTCTTACTAATCTCATTAAACAACTCCTGAATACGATATATTTGAGTTTGAAAAATATTAAATAAAATCCTTCCGTGATTCCGATTAATACTTTCTCTAATTACCTTATAAGCCCTATGATTAGGTGAAGTAAAACCTTTGTTGCTTGCATAAATAGACTCACTAAGTAAACACAAAACACCTTGTTTTCCAATATAAGCAAGTTTACCTATATCTGTCTTATAATTCCCAACCATTGTAGGATCAAAAAGAAAATTACCAGTATAAAAAATAGCCCCATCAGGAGTATTTAAAACATACCCCACTGTATCTGGTATCTCATGACTTAAACTAATTGGAAAAATACTATTAGATCCAAAATTAATCTTTTTATGAGGTTTTATTACATGAATATTATTAGCTTTAATACCCTCAGATTCTAACTCCAAATTAAGCATTTTAATCGTAAAATCTGTCCCATAAATAGGTAGATTTGGTAAATCCTTTAAAATATCAGGTAAAGCTCCCATAACCTCATCATGTCCATGAGTTATAAATACCCCTTTAATATTATCAAAGTTATCTTTTAGATAATCATAATTAGGAATAATATAATCAACACCTAATAACTTATCATCAGCAAATTTTAATCCCGCATCAAATACAAAAACATTTTCATCAACATTTACAATATACATGTTTTTACCATTTTCATTTAGTCCCCCAAGACTAAATATCTTAATTTTGCTCATAAATTCTCCTTTCTAAATAAGTAATAGACCTTACAATTATACCAAAATATTTAAGTTTAGTCTATCAAAAAAAAGGTTTTAATAACCAATTTTATCTATTTTCCTCGCAAGTTTTAACTATTTCATAATTTGTTTCTTTACCATTTATAGTAGTTTTTACGTAATCACTTAAAGTGTACTTATTATTACTTGTTGATAAAACATCACTAGATAGTTTACCATCAGAAACTAAATCTTGGATAGCTATACAGTAAACATCTTTATCCTTTTTAGGATAGTTATCATTGTGTTCATCAATATATAAATCAGAAGCTGTCACAATTAATTTAAAATCAACTTCACTTATATCTTCCTTAGCTTTTTTAATTCGATTAGAAATGGATGGAAAAGCAAGTAAACAAATAAGTGCAATTATTGTTATAACAGCTACCATCTCTACAACTGTAAAACCCTTTTTCATATCAACACCTCATTATTATAAGTATACCCTATTTACCAATTTAGCGCAATAAGTTTAGACAATTTTTCCATCAAGACTAAAGCTTTTAACATCAGTTATCAAAACATCAACTATTTTCCCTAAATACTTACTACTACCAGTAATATTTACTAACTTCATAGTATCAGTATAACCTCTTAACTTAGTTTTATCTTTTTCACTATAACCTTCAATTAAAACAGGTACAACCTTGTTTAAATACTTATTATTAGCTTCATTTGAATATTTGTTAACTAAACTATTTAAAACTTGAAGTCGTCTATTTTTTTCTTCTAGACTAACATTATCTTCCATCTTATAAGCAGGTGTCCCTACCCTTTTAGAAAATATATATGTATAGGCAGAGTCAAATTTACATTCATTTACCACTTCTAAAGTTTTATTAAAATCTTCTTCAGTTTCACCTGGAAAACCAACAATAATATCAGTAGTAATTGAAACATTAGGAATTTTTTCTTTTATCTTGTTAAATAAAGTTATATATCCTTCTTTACTATATTTTCTTCCCATCAATTTTAAAATTTTATCAGATCCACTTTGAAGAGGAAGATGAATATAAGGCATAATATTATCATACTTAGAAATAACATCTATCATATTATCTGTAAAATCCCAAGGATGACTAGTAATAAATCTAATTCGATTTATCCCTGTTTGCGCAACATCTTCAAGGAGATTTTCCATTTTGTAATTGCTATTTAAATCTTTACCATAAGCATTAACATTTTGGCCAAGTAAAGTTACTTCTTGATAACCATTTTTAACTAAATCTTTAACTTCTTTTATGATATCATCTTTATTTCTACTTCTTTGTTTACCTCTTGTATAAGGAACTATACAGTAAGTACAAAACTTATCACATCCATACATGATATTAATCCAAGCTTTATATTTACTATCCCTTTTAACAGGAAGACCTTCAACAATATCCCCTTCAATACTAAATACTTCTATATTAGTTTGTTTTTTATTTAAAGTAGACTCTAAAATACTAGGTAAATTATAAATATTATGAGTCCCAAAAACAAAATCTAACCATTTATATTTTTCTAGTATTTCATCAACCACAACTTCTTCTTGAGCCATACAACCACACATACCTACAATTAAATTAGGTTTTTCTTGTTTCATATGCTTAATTCTACCCATAAAACCAAAAACTTTATTGTGGGCATTTTCTCTAATTGCACAAGTGTTTAATAAAATTAGATCAGCATCTTCTAAACTACTAGCTTCTTTAAAACTCATTTCTTCTAATATAGCTTTAATATTTTCAGAATCGTGTTCATTCATAGCACAACCATAAGTTTTAACAAAATAAGTCTTATTGATCCCTAATTTAGATAAATTTTTGTTTGGTTTATAAATATTAGCTTTGGCTTTACTAACAGTTCTTTTTTTAGCTTCTAATAGATTAGGTTTTAACATAATATCACAACTTTCACTATAAAATAATATCATAGTTAAAATATTTTGTAAAGAGAAAAGACGCTTTAGCGTCTCAGACTGTTGACAAAGTGGTATGTTTAAAATGAACATATCGCTTTTTGTTTGAAAAAACTTGAAAAATTTGAAAAA
>CANQER010000090.1 GCA_947595415.1 uncultured Bacilli bacterium | reverse complement strand
GATAATTTAACTAAAAAAGATTATCAAAGTTATGTTAAAAAATATCCTTTGTTAGAAAAGGAAAACTTATATGTTTTAAATGATGTTGATAAAGAAGTTATAGATAAATTAGAAAGTATTTTGTTAAAACCATCTTTAATAGTTAGTGGACTTGAAAGAGAAAATGTTGAAATTAATGAGGATAGTATTTTAGCTATTCAAAGTAAGTATCAAAATTATCTTGATAATATTGATGAATCTTTAGTTAACCAGATGAATGTAAGTATTATTAAATCAGAATATGAAAAAATAGGAGTTGATTTAAAGAAAATTCAAATTAATTATATTGTTAAAACAGCGATTGTGATGATTAGTTTAGCTTTACTAATAATGGTTATTACGATTATAGTTACCTTTTTATCTAGTAAAATAGGATCTAAGTTTAGTCGTGATTTAAGAAAAGATTTAGTATGTAAAGTTATGGATTTTTCTAATAAAGAGTTTGAAGAAATATCAACTGCCTCTTTAATAACACGTTCTACTAATGATGTTCAACAAATACAAATGCTTGTGATAATGTTTCTTAGAATAGTTATTTATGCACCTATTATTGGACTAGGAGCTTTAGCTAAAGTAAGTGGGGAGGCTATGAGTTGGGTAATAGGAGTAGCAGTTTTAACTATCTTAGGTTTGATTATTGTTTTATTTGTAATTGCTTTACCTAAATTTAAAGTTATCCAAAAGTTAGTTGATCGTCTTAATTTAGTGTCACGTGAAATACTTACAGGACTACCTGTTATTAGGGCTTTTGGTAATGAAAAATATGAAGAAGATAGATTTGATAAAGCTAATATCGATTTAACTAAAACCAATTTATTTGTCAATAGAGTAATGAGTGTTATGATGCCCACTATGATGTTTATTATGAATGGTGTTAGTGTCTTGATCATTTGGGTTGGGGCAAGTAAAGTTGATATGGGTAGTATGCAAGTTGGAAATCTAATGGCATTTATTACTTATACCATGCAAATTATTATGTCATTTTTAATGCTTTCTATGGTAAGTATTATTTTACCTAGAGCTTGGATTTCTGTTAAAAGAATAGGTGAAATTTTTGATAAGGAAATATCTATTAAATCTAAAGATAAACCTTTAAAATTTGGAGAAAATAAAGGAATATTAGAATTTAAAGATGTTTATTTTCGTTATCCTGATGCTTTAGAAGATGTGATTTGTGATGTTTCTTTTAAAGCTTATAAGGGTAAGATAACTGCATTTATAGGAAGTACTGGTAGTGGTAAATCAACGCTTGTTAATTTGATACCTAGGTTTTTTGATGTAACTGGGGGTAAAATTATGATTGATGGGGTTGATATAAAAGATGTAAGTTTAAAAGATTTACGTGAAAAAATAGGTTATGTACCTCAAAAAGGAATGCTTATGTCTGGAACTATTGCTTCTAATATAGGCTTTAGTGAAGATGTGAAAGATTATAAAAAAATTAAAGATTCTGCTAAAATAGCTCAAGCTTTAGAATTTATTGAGGATAAAACTGATCAATATGAAAGTCCTGTTTCCCAAGGGGGTAATAATTTATCTGGTGGTCAAAAACAACGTTTAGCGATCGCAAGAGCTATTTATAAAAATCCTCAAATTTATATATTTGATGATAGTTTTTCAGCTCTTGACTATAATACTGATTTAAAACTTAGAAAGGCTTTAAGTGAGGTTGTTAAAGATAGTATTGTTTTGATAGTAGCTCAAAGAATAAGTACAATTTTAAATGCAGATCAAATAGTTGTTATGGATAATGGTAAAGTAGTAGGTATAGGTACTCATAAAGAACTTATGAAAAATTGTGATATCTATAAACAAATTGCTTTATCCCAACTTAGAAAGGAGGAATTAGGTGAATAGACATAGAAGAGCAGTTAGTTTAGATAAGGCTAAAGATGTTAAAGGGACATTAAAAAATTTGATTAAGTATATTTCTAAATATAAAATATCTTTGATAATTGTTTTTGTTTTTGCTATAGGAAGTACGATATTTTCTATTATTGGACCTAAAATATTAGGTAATGCTACAACAGAAATATATAATGGCCTTATAAATAAAATATCTGGTTTAGGTGGTATTAATTTTGATAAAATAGCTTCTATTTTAATTTTCCTTTTAGGATTATATATTGTAAGTGCTATATTTTCTTATATTCAAGGATTTATTATGAGTGGAGTTACGCAAAAAGTTACTTATAATTTAAGGAAGGAATTATCACATAAAATAAGTAAGATGCCTATTTCTTATTTTGAAAGTAAGAATCATGGGGAAACTTTATCGATTATTACCAATGATATTGATACTTTATCCCAAAGTTTAAATCAAGGAGCTAGTCAGTTAATTACCTCGATTGTTACTTTAATAGGAATATTTATAATGATGCTTTCAATAGATTTTGTAATGACTTTAATCGCACTTATTATTCTTCCTTTGTCAGGATTTTTAGTAATGATGATTGTTAAGAGAAGTCAAAAGTATTTTAAACGTCAACAAGAATATCTAGGTCATGTTAATGGGGAAGTAGAAGAGATGTATTCTTCCCATACTGTTGTTAAGGTTTTTAATGCAGAAGAAAGGGTATTACAAAAGTTTGAACAAGACAATGATCAACTTTATGAAACAGGTTGGAAGAGTCAATTTCTATCTGGAATGATGATGCCTATTATGAATTTTATTGGTAATTTAGGATATGTAGTGGTAGCTATTGTTGGTGGTTATTTTGCGATTATTGGAAGAATTACAGTTGGTAATATTCAATCTTTTATCCAATATATGCGTAATTTTACTCAACCTATTGGTCAATTAGCCCAAGTGTCTAATGTTATTCAGGCTATGCTTGCTGCTTTTGAAAGGGTTTATAACTTTTTAAATGAAGAGGAAGAGGATTTTGTTTTAGATAGTAAGCATGTAAAAGTAAAGGGTAATGTTTGTTTTGATCATGTTAAATTTGGATATGATCCAAATAGGTTAGTTATTAAAGATTTTAGTGTTGATATTAAACCTGGTCAAAAAATAGCTATTGTTGGTCCTACTGGGGCAGGGAAAACGACGATTGTTAAACTACTTATGAAGTTTTATAAAGTTAATGATGGTAAAATTATGATTGATGGGGTTGATATTAATAAGTTTAGTCGATCTGAACTTAGAAGTATTTTTGGAATGGTTTTACAGGATACTTGGTTGTTTAATGGGACTATTATGGATAATATTAAATATGGGAATTTAAAAGCTAGTGATGATGAGGTTATTAATGCTAGTAAAATGGCTCACATTCACCACTTTATTCAAACTTTACCTAATGGATATAATATGCAATTAAATGAGGAAACTAATAATATTTCCCAAGGTCAAAAGCAGTTACTTACTATTGCTAGAGCTATTTTAGCTGATCCTAAGATTTTGATTTTGGATGAGGCTACTAGTAGTGTTGATACGAGAACTGAAATTTTGATCCAACAAGCAATGGATGAACTTATGAAGGGAAGGACTAGTTTTATTATTGCCCATCGTCTTTCAACAATTAGGAATGCTGATTTGATTTTGGTTATGAATGAAGGGGATGTTATTGAAACTGGGACTCATGAGGAATTGCTTTTAAAAAATGGATTTTATGCTAATATGTATAATTCACAATTTGAAAGTGTTGGTTAAACTATTGGAAACAATAATAAGAGTATTGACAATGTTCAATGCTTTTTTTATATATTAGTAAGAATATTTTATAAAAATTAAATTTACAAGATAAAATTTATATTTTGTGTTTAAAAAAAGTTATAATTAAAATAGGTACAATTTGACAAGGATATAAAATATTGAATAATATAATTTTTTAATTATAAAAATATTGAGATGGTAACTATTAATTTCTGTATTTAAACAGGATATTGATGATGTTA
>CANQER010000089.1 GCA_947595415.1 uncultured Bacilli bacterium | reverse complement strand
TAACTTTAATTTCTAAAGAAAAATTATCATCACTATATATTTTTTTAGAATCATCATCAAAATCAAGTAGGTAATTCGCATCCACATCTAAGTATAAACAAATTTTTTTAATCATATCAATACTAGGTTTATTTAGATCGTTTTCCCAATTACTGATAGTTGTATTGCCTACTTTTATATGATCATCACTAATCATTTTGGCCAAATCACTTTGACTAATATTTTTAGATTTGCGTGCTAGTTTAATATTACTACCTAGTGACATATAATCCCTCCTAAATAAATATAACACATTTAATAAACTTAGTAAATATTTTTGTATTAGCTTGACATTTCATAATATTTGAAATATAATTGAAATAGTTCAAAATATCTGGATATTAAGGTGGTTGTGTATGAACGTAGTAGATTTAATAATTCAATTGGCATCCTTATTAACGAGTATAACGTTAATAACATTGAGTATCAAAAAGTATTTTGTAGTTCCTTTAGAAAAGCGAATCAAAGATGTTAATATGGAACAATATCGAACTTATTTAATAGATAATATGGCTGATATTTCAAAAGGTATCAGTAAAACTCCTATCCAAATGGCAAGAATTTATGAAGTATACGATAAATATATTAAAAATGGAGGTAACAGTTATGTCCATGAAGAATGGGAAAAGTTAAAAAAAATTGGGAAAATATGATTATATTTCTTTTTTTATGTAATCTTGGGTAATTAAACTAGTATGACTACCATTATTGAAGGTAATAAGTCTATCTGTAGTGTTTATGTTAAAAACATTGTTCATATTAGTTAGACAAGAACGATGAGTTTTACTAAACTGTTTAGGTAAAATTGAAAGTAAATATTTTAGAGTTTTATTTATTCTAATTTCAGCATAACTAGTAATAATAATTGATTTGTGTTTGTTTTTATCAGTTGTGATATATAAAATATCATCGTAAGGAATGGTATATTTTATTTTTTGATCAACTAGTTCTAAAAAGTAATTAGTACCTATTTTAGATATAGCATCTTTTATTTTATCTTCTAAATCAGTTAAATAATTAATATCACTTTTAGAAACAAAGTAAAAATTGGCAAATTTACTTTTAAGAATTATTTTTGAGTATTCATTTTCATGAGCAGTTATAAAAATAAGAATACAATTAGGGTTTTTACTTCTTAACTCATAAGCTAGATCAATACCTGATTTAGAGGGCATTTCAATATCAATAATACAAATTAAATTTTCCCATTTTTGATTTAATTTACTTATAAAATGGTGATCGTAATCAAAAAAATTGTAGATATTATCTTTGTCATTTTTAATTTTATTAATTACTTTTAGTATTTCTTTATTGTAAAAAACATTATCTTCATATAAAACATAATTATACATGTACTACTCCTATCTATAAATATAATAACACTTTTTTAAAATTAAATAAAGTTTGTTTTAAGCGCTAGACATGTTATAATAAATTAGAGGTGGAATATGTTAAAGATAAGCTCTTGGGAAGATTATGAATGTATAGATGCAGGTAATGCAGAAAAATTAGAAAGATGGAATGATATAATTTTAAGAAGACCTGATCCTCAAGCTATATGGCCAAGTAGTAATAAATGGGATAAGATGGATGCTTGGTATCATCGTAGTAATAAAGGTGGAGGTTATTGGGAATACAATAAAAAATTACCTGAATATTGGACTGTTCAGTATAAAGATTTGACTTTTAAAGTAAGTCCTACTAATTTTAAGCATACTGGATTATTTCCCGAACAAGCCTGTAATTGGGATTTGATAATGGATAAAATAAAAAAAAGTGATAGACCTTTAAAAGTGTTGAATTTGTTTGCTTATACAGGGGCTGCTAGTATGGCTGCTGCTTATGCTGGGGCTGATGAAGTTGTTCATGTTGATGCATCTAAAGGGATGGTTGAATGGGCTAAAGAAAATATGAAACTTTCCCATTTGGAAGATAAAAAAATACGTTTTATTGTTGATGATTGTTTGAAATTTGTGGAAAGGGAAATAAGAAGAGGAAGAAAATACGAAATTATTATTATGGATCCTCCAAGTTATGGAAGAGGTCCTAATAAAGAATTGTGGAAATTTGAAGAAAATATTTATTATTTAATCAATCGTTGTTTGGAGTTATTTAGTGAAAAACCTGTTTTACTTTTAATAAACTCTTATACTACTGGTATTAGTAATATAGTTTTGGATAATATATTAAAAACGACTATGTTAAAAAAATATCCTCATGGGAAAATTGAGACTGGACAACTAGGTCTATCTATCACAACTAATAATTTAGTTTTACCATGTGGTATATATGGAAGATGGGAAATAGATGAGTGATATTTTATATGAAGATAATCACTTGTTGGTAGTGGTTAAAAAAGCTAATGTACCAGTTCAAAAAGATGAAAGTAATGATTTAGATTTACTTACGATTCTTAAAAAATATATAAAAGATAAGTATAATAAGCCAGGAAATGTTTATTTAGGGTTAGTTCATAGATTAGATAGACCAGTTAGTGGAATTATGGTTTTTGCGAAAACTAGTAAAAGTGCTAAAAGATTAAGTAGTCAGTTTTTAAACCATCAAGTTACTAAAATTTATCATGCATTAGTTTTTGGGAAATTAAATATTAAAGGTTGTTTAGAAGATAAACTTTTAAAAGATCATAAAAATAATATTACTAGAGTATCCAAAAAAGGGAAAGAAGCTATTTTAAACTATGAAGTGGTTAAATATAAAAATAATTTAAGTTTAGTGAAAATATATTTAAAAACAGGTAGGTCTCATCAGATAAGAGTTCAATTTTCAAGTAGAAATCATCCTTTGGTTGGGGATAAAAAATATGGAAATGATAAAAGTAATTATGATATAGCTTTAATGGCGACTTATTTGAGTTTTTATCATCCTATTACTAAAAAAAAGATGGAGTTTGAAATACCCATCCCTGATAAAAAACCTTGGAATTTAGTAAATTAAATTTTAGTAGATATTGATCTACTTTTTTTATTATGTCGACTTTTTTGAATGCCCATATATATATTTTAAGTTACTTACTTTGTTTTCACTTTCGATTAATATAACAGAACAATTATCCATAGTTGGTTCTTGATTATACCATTCAGGAGGATAGTGAAACCAGTTCATAATTAGAGTTCTTATTGTTGTCCCATGAGATACAATAAATAGGTTTTCACTAGTATCTCTAAATATAGTTTCTAGAAATTGTTTGGTTCTAAGGGCTACATCATAAGGACTTTCACCTAAAGGAAGTTTAGCGTAAAATTTCCCATCATTTTGCCAATAGTTGTCGTAAAATTGAAATTCAGTAGGATACATTTTTTTTATTACTTCTATTTCTTTGTCACTAAATAGTCCATAGCGTTGTTCAATTAAAGTAATGTCTTCTTTTATTTTTTTGATATTCAAATATTCGTTTATTATTTGAGCTGTTTTTCTTGTTCTTTCATAAGGACTTACCCATAAAGTAGCATTTTCTAAATCGATATTGTTAGTATCTACATATGATTTTAAAAATTTCCCTACTTCAACTGCTTGTTTTTCGCCTTCTTTTGATAAGTAAACTTTATGATCTGGAAGTTTAAGATCATAGTTTTCTTTTGTGTTTTGAATAGATTGGCCATGTCTAATTAAAAAAAGTCTCATTATTTCATCTCCATATTTTTATTATTAAAGTGTAATTAAATTATATCATAAATTTGATTGGAAAGATATAATAAAAATGACCTATTGATAAGTCATTTTTTTATTTACTCGAAGAATCGAGGTTACATCTTCATGGTGGCTTCGGACAGAATCGAACTGCCGACACGAGGATTTTCAGTCCTCTGCTCTACCGACTGAGCTACGAAGCCAAAAAAAATGGCGGTCCCGACCGGAATCGAACCGGCGATCTTCTGCGTGACAGGCAGACGTGATAACCGCTACACCACG
>CANQER010000088.1 GCA_947595415.1 uncultured Bacilli bacterium | reverse complement strand
GTCACTAAAACTGTTCCACTTATAAAGGCATTATCTTTATCTTCTAGTTGAAAGTTAAAGGTATTTTTTTCATCATCGACATTAAACATATCGACATAAGGAATGTCTTTTAAAACTTCTTTTTTAATTGTAAGTTTTACTTTTACCTCACGTTTATTGCTTAATTTTACTTTGGTTACTTTATAAGTATAAACTCCAGGTGTTTTTGGGGTATTTAAAGTAACACTATAATAAGATCCATTATAACTAACTTTATAGTATTTATTATTTATTTTTATTTCTTTTATTTTTTCTGTAGGTGTAACAGAGGCTTTAAAAGTTAAGGTTAGTTTTCCTTTTTTAACATATTTACTTTGATTATTTTTTTCTGTTATTTTTACTTTATAGTTTGTTTTTTCTGTTGTATGTTTAACAGTATCTGCTACATCTTTTACGTCAACTTTACCATCATTATTAGCGTCATAATTAACCATTGGTTTAGGATATATTTTATCTAAAGAAGAGTTTACTTTATTTTCTTTGTTTTCCTTATTTTCTTTACCTTCAATATCAATAAGGTATTCAATGATATCTTTACTATCTTCATAGTTAATTGTTTTATCGTTATTAACGTCTTTTTTCTTGTAGTCTTTAGTTGCGATAAAGGTTAGAATAACTAAAAGGATAGCTATTAAAATCATTGGTATAATAATTATTTTTTTACTTCTTCTTGTTTTAAAAAGTAATACATACATAACAAAAACCATAAGTAATAAAATAGCTATTGTAATAACAATTGATATAGGTTTAGTTGAAAAAGTTTTTATAATTATATTTTCTTCATCTTTTACTTCATTTGGTTTATTAGTAGGTACAACTTCTCCTACTTTAGCATCACGAGTTACTAAAACTTGGGCAATTGCTTTAGTAAATTTTTGAGTTTTTTTACCATCAGAAGCTTCAATATTAGCTAAACCAATATTAGTATCTCCTACATTTGGTTGTTTTTTTACTTTTAATTTTATTTTAAACAATTCATTTGGAATTTGACCAGATTTATTTATAATCCCAAACTTGTTAGTTTCATCATTATAGACAATACTAATAGATTCATCTGTTTTAATGAAACTACTTTCATCTATTCTTTCAAAAACTGCGTTGTCATAACTTAAAGTAGCAGTTAAAGCATAGATTTTTGCTTCACTGTTTACTTTCGCAGTTACAGTAACTTCATCCCCTACTTCTAGATCTGTTTTATCTGTTTTAATAGATACTTCTTCTAAAGCTAAAACACTAGTTGGAAGAACTAGAATAGCTAGAAAAAGAAATACAAAATATTTAATTTGTTTCATAACCAATATACCTCCCTTAAAACTCTTCATTTTAATATATTAATTTTTTATTATTTATATTAATAAAAAGACACACTCCACGCACTTTTTATTTAATTTACTATATTATAGCATTTATCCGACATTTTTCAAGTAAATTTTTAACTTTTTTTATATTTATTTTTTTATACAATTAATATACATAATATATACATGTAGTAATTACTATTCTAAATAGTTGGGAAATAAAATATAATATTTAAAATAATATTAATTTTAGATTAGAAAAGGGGTAAATCATGACATACAATATTAGTGAAATAACTCATAATAGTGATTTAAAACAAATTATTAATCAAAAACTTTACAAAATTATTATGTTTACTGAGTTTAATAGTGGTGATGTTTTTGAATGCTAAACTAAAAGTTGGTATATACTTAAGACTATCTAATGAAGATAAAGATAAATATTTGAAAAACAATAGTGAATCTATTAAAAATCAAAGGAATATGCTTATTGATTATATAGATAAAAATCCTAATCTTATTTTAAAAGATGAATATTGTGATGAAGATTTATCTGGGGCTGGAACTTACAGGCCTGAATTTGAAAGGTTAATTAAAGATTGTGAAAGTAAAAAGTTAGATATCGTTTTATGTAAAAGTCAATCAAGGTTTTCAAGGGATATGGAGATTGTTGAAAAATATATCAATAATAAGTTTTTAGAGTGGAATATTAGATTTATAAGTTTGTCTGACAATGCTGATACGGAAAATATGGGAAATAAAAAATCACGTCAAATAAATGGCCTTGTGAATGAATGGTATTTAGAAGATGTTTCTAATAATATTCGAAGTGCTTTTAAAGCTAAAATGAAGCAAGGTGAATTTATATCCCCTTTTGCGCCATTTGGTTATGAAATATCTAAACAAAACAACAATAAACTAGTTATTGATCAAATAGCTAAAGATGTAGTTAAAACTATCTATAATTTGTATTTAAAAGGATTAGGTTTTACTAGTATAGCTAAATATCTAAACGATAAAAATATTCCCTCTCCTTCTTTATATAAATATCAAAAAGGAATTAAATTAAATATAGTTAGTAATAAACCTCGTATAAAAATAAAGTGGACTAATAATGCAGTTAAAACTATTTTAACTAATGAAATATATATAGGTAATCTAATTCAGGGTAAAAGAACTACTGTTAGTTATAAAAACCATAAAATTAGAAAAAAAAATAAAGATGAATGGATAAAGGTTTTAAATACCCATGAAGCTATTATTGATAAAGATGTTTTTGATAAAGTTCAAATGGAAATAAAAAAAAGAAAAAAACCTATGAAAAAAGGATTGATTCATATTTTTTCTGGTAAGGTTTTTTGCCTTGAATGTAATAGTTATATGAGGAAAAAAAATTCAAATTGTCATGAATATCTTAGGTGTTCTAATGATAATTGTTTAAATAAAACATCTATAAGGTATGATGTTTTATATGATTTAATACTAAAAGCTATTAATGCTAAAATTGATAAATACTATGATATAGATATTATAGAAAATTTAGCTAAAAATAATATATTTAATAGTACTATTAAATCCTTAGAAAAGGAAAAAAATACTATTTTAAATGAGTTAGCTAAAACTAAAAATTACTTAAAACTTATCTATGAAGATAAAGCTAGTGGAATAATTACGACTGATGAATTTAAAGATCTTTATTTAGAATATAGTAAAAATAAAGGTATGTATGAAAGTAAACTTAAAGGTATTGAAATTAAAAAACAAAATTATGAAATTAAAAATTATAATGATATATTTTGTAAGTATCAAAAGTTAGAACATCTTAATAATTTTACTATTCAAGAATTTATTACTAAAATTTATATTGGGAAATATAATCCACAAACAAATAATAGAGATATTAAAATAGAATGGAATTTTTAGTGTCTATAGTATATTCAAAGAGTTGCTTTAATCAGAACTCTTGCTACTAAACCAGATATTTTACTATTAGATGAACCATTTAGTGCCCTTGATTACCAGTCACGTCTTGCTGTATCAGATGATGTTTATAACATAATTAAAAAAGAAAAAAAGAGTGCTATTATGGTAACTCATGATTTAGCTGAAGCTATCAGTATGGCAGATGTGGTAATTGTTCTTTCAAAACGTCCTAGTAAAATTAAAAATATATATAAGATAAAACTTACTAATAGATCAAACCCTATTGAAAATAGAAAAGCTAAAGAATTTTCATATTATTATGATCTAATATGGAAGGATATTGATTATCATGTATAGTATAGAACATCAAAAATACTTAAAAAAAATAAAAAAGAACAATATCCTTGTAAGAATTACTGAACTAGCTATTGTTGTTTTATTCATAGTAATTTGGCAATTACTAGCTCATTTTAATATCATTAATACTTTTATAACTTCTAGTCCTAAAAAAGTCCTTGATACGATTATTCATCTTCATAATACCCACAATTTATATAATCACATTTTTATAACTGTCTATGAAACTTTTGTAAGTTTTAGTTTAAGTGTTATAATTGGCCTTGGCATCGCAACTATTTTGTGGTGGAATAAATTTCTTGCGAAAGTTGTAGATCCTTATTTAACTCTTTTAAATAGTTTACCTAAAGTAGCTTTAGGACCTATTATAATTATATGGGCTGGAGCTGGGATGAAATCGATTATTTTAATGGCTTTATT
>CANQER010000087.1 GCA_947595415.1 uncultured Bacilli bacterium | reverse complement strand
TTATTTGTATTATCTAACTTAAGTTCACTATTAGTTCCATCATCGTATATAAAGTTAATACAATTATCACCACATTTACTGGCACTTTTTAAAGTTTTATTTTCTAAATCAAGATTTATCTTTTGACTAAGAATAGCTTGTCTATTTAAAAGTTCTGTTTTGATAGTTGATGTTACATATAACTCTTTTAAGGAAATTAAAACTTGAAATAAAAAAGTAATAATAACTATAGTAAGTCCAAAAGAAGTTGTAAGTTCAATTATAGTAAAACCTTTCTTATTCATATTTACACCTCATTTTCTAATTTTAAAGTTGCATAAGTTGCATCTGTAAATTCCACAATTAAGCGATAATTATCATTTTTAGCATCACTTATATACTTAATAAAATCTTTTAATTTTTGATCGATTTCTGTATTTTCTTTTATGTTTTCTTTTAAATCTGTTATATCTTCTTTAGTAAACAAAACTTTTTTAACTTTCAAACTAGTCATTAAAGCTTTACAGTATTCTTGTCTTGTTATATAAGTAGGACAACTTGTTATATCAAGATAAGGAACACTACTTTTTTCTAACTCATTTACTATTTCAGGTACATCTTGTTTAATAAAATTATGAATATTATTAGTAGCATAAAGTCCATTAACTGTATTATAAGTAAATGTAATGTCAAAGTTTCTATTTATCTTTTGAAATTGAACAAATAAGATAGTTAAGGTTGTAACTACAAAGGTTGAAACTACTAATGTTTCCATAAGCATAAACCCTTTATTCTTAATTTTTTTCATATTTTCACCCCTTATGTATTGTAAATATCCTAAATCTATTATATAATATATTTAGCATAAAAGCTAGTCTAAAGAATAAAAAGGGAGGAAAATTTTAATGATTAAAAAATTCGATTTTGAAAAAATGCCAGTTGTGGAAGTCGTTAATGAGATATTAGTTGATGCCACAAAAAGAGGAGCTAGTGATATTCACTTTGACTCTTTAGCTGAATATATGAAAATTCGTATTAGAATTGATGGGGCTTTAATAGACTATGCAGAAATTCCAAATACGATTAAAAAGAATTTAATAACTCGTATTAAAATTATATCTGGTATGAATATTACTGAAACAAGACTTCCTCAAGATGGAGCTATAAAAGCGACTCTTCAAGGATTAAATCTAGATATGCGTGTATCTGTCTTACCTACCATAGGTGGAGAAAAAGTCGTTGTTCGTATCTTAGATTATTCAATGAGTTTAAATGGACTAGAACATTTAGGATTTAGTGAAAACAATTATAAAAAAGTTCTTAGAATGATTAGTGTCCCTAATGGAATTATCTTAGTAACTGGGGCTACTGGTAGTGGTAAATCAACTACTGTGTATTCTATTTTACAAAAACTAAATCGAGAAGATACTAATATAATTACGGTTGAAGACCCTATTGAAATGGACATTGAAGGAATTAACCAAGTTCAAACTAATAGTGAAATAGGTCTTACTTTCGCAACAGCTCTTCGTTCTATTTTACGTCAAGACCCAAATATTATAATGGTTGGGGAAATTCGTGATACTGAAACTGCTAAAATAGCTGTTAGAGCATCAATTACTGGACACTTAGTTTTATCAACAGTCCACACTAATGATTCTTTAAATACTATTGAACGTTTATTAGATATGGAAGTTGAACGTTATTTACTTGCTAGTGCATTAACTGGTATCATTTCTCAAAAACTAGCTCGTCGTTTGTGTCCTAAATGTCGTACTACAAGAAAAACTAACGAATACGAAAGAGAATTATTTAAAAAAGTTTTAAACAAAGATGTAACTGAAATATATTCTGCTGAAGGTTGTGAAGTTTGTGGTAATGGTTACCATGGAAGAATTGCCCTTCATGAAGTATTACTTATCAATCAACAAATAAAAGATGCTATAAGTAGTGGTATTAAAAAAGAAAAACTACGTGAATTAGTATATCAATCTGATGTTGTTACGCTTCTTCAAGATGGTCTTGAAAAAGTTGTAAATGGATATACAACTTTTGAAGAAGTATTAAAATTAATCGAACTTGAAGATGATGAAAAGACTAAAGATGCAGTTAGTTTAGCTAAAGCATTAGACTATACTAAGATTGCTAATGAAAGTAATCAATTAAAAGAAAATGGTGATCCTAAAATTGAAGTTACTGATATAGAAAAAAAACCTGATCAAGTTACCAAAATAGAAGAAAATCCTAATAATGTTACAAAAAATGAAAGCCAATAACTTTCATTTTTATTTTATTTCTTTTGCTTTTCTTAGTACTACTTTAACAATAATAGGACCAAATATATCAAATATAAAACTAGAAGCAATTATTATTGTTATTAAATCATCACCTAAATCTTTTAAAATAGGCACAGCTATTACTGCTAGACCTATTGCTAAACCAGTTTGGGAAAGAAGATTAAATCCTAAGTATTTTTTAACATTTTTAGATGAATTTACTACTCTTGTTCCAATATTTGCTCCAATTATTTTTCCTAATGTTCTAAATACAATATACCCTATTCCTAATATTCCAACATCTTTTAAGATACTAAAATCTAAACTAGCTCCAGATACTACAAAAAATATTAAAAACAAAATAGGTGTTAAATTATCAGTAAGATCAATTATATGATTGGTTAGTTTATTGTTAAATGAATTTACAAATACAAAACCTAAAATCATACATGCTAGTAAAGATGATATATTATAATAATTTGTTACGACAATCATTGTAATAACAAAAGCAAATACTAAAGCTATATTATTACTATTACTTTTAAAGTATTTTTCGAAAAATCCTAAAATAAGTCCTAATCCAGAACCTAAAACAATTGATAAAAGTATTTCTTTAAAAGGTTCTAACCAATTAATTAAACTAAGACTATTTCCAGATAGTGATTCTACAAACACCATGGAAAATCCAAAAATTATAATTGATATTGCATCATCAATAGCGATAATTCCCATTAAATTACTAGTTACTTCCCCTTTAGCATGATATTGTTTTACAACCATCATTATACTAGCTGGAGCTGTCGATGAAGCAATTGCTCCAAGAATTATAGCTAGTTTTAAATCACATTTTAATAAAGATAAACCTAAAATAGTTATAACGAAAGTTGTAATAGAACAAAACAAAGCTATTATTAATGGTTTACTACCTAGTTTTTTTAAATACTTCATTTTAAGTTCAGTACCAATTAAAAAAGAAATAAACGATAAAGCAACTGTCGAAAATAGTTCTAAACTATTAATATTATCAAATGTAATTAGTTTAAGACAAAATGGACCAATAATTACCCCTGCTATTAGATAACCAGTTACTTGGGGTAACTTAAATATTTTGATAATTTTTCCAAACAATAGTCCACTAAATATAATAACTGCTAAACTATAAAGTACCATCATCATCAAATCCTTTATAATTATCTATTTTAATGGTATAAAAACTATATTGGTCAAAGGATAAAGACTTTTTAATTACTTCTTTTAAATTATCTATTTTAGATGATGGTACTTCAATTAAAACAATTCGACTTTCTTCTTTATAAAAATCAACTATTTTTCTAATTGAAGCAATAATTCCAATATTCTTATTACCCTCTTCTAGGTTATAAGTATAACTATTTAAAAAGGTTATATTTTTATAATTGCTTTTCTTTAGATCTGTTAAAACTTCATCTAATAAATCTTCATCTTTTAAAATCAAAATTCCTAAATTCATAATTCCTCCTAATTGTTTGGTCTATGAGTAATTACTGGGGTATAAGAAGTTATTCGATCAAAATCATACCCTTTTTTCTTACCATATTTAATAATTTTTCTTAAAGCTTTAACTGTATACTTTTTATTTTCTGCATCATGCATTAAAACAACATTAGTTTGATAATACAAATTTCTTACTACATTACGATAAATTTGATTAGTTGATCTAGCTCCACCTGCATCATTTGAATCAACATTCCAATCAAAATATACATATCCTTTTTTCTTTACTTCTTTACTTAAACGTGTCATAATTCCTTTATTAAAACTACTTACTGTATTAGATGTTCCTCCTGGAAA
>CANQER010000086.1 GCA_947595415.1 uncultured Bacilli bacterium | reverse complement strand
AAAGAAGTCTGTATACTATGAATATCCTTTCATAGGAAATCTAGGAAAGGAGGATTGCATACTATTATGATACATATACTTTTTAAGGTACTAATGATTGCTTTGATAATGCTATTTATATTTGAAAAAGTAGTTTATTAGGAAAGAAAAAGACTAGGTCCAGTACACCTAGTCTTTTTTGATTACATAAATGTGATACATATAATTTTAAAGCTTTGATTAAATTATATCATAGTAAAATAATAATGTCAAATTATATTTAAAGTGCCTTTGCTTTTATTTTTCTAAAGTAATAGTTGCAGATACTGGTTTTGAACTTTCTTTTCCATTAGCATCTCTAATCCATACATATAATGTCTTTTCACCATAAGATTGATCTTTTAATTCATATTCTATATTTTGTTCATATTTTTGCCAATTATCATCTGCTTTTGTACTAGTCTCACTTATATTCATTTCATAAGCATTAATTGCAACTATTTCAAGTGATAAAGTTGTTAACTTTGTAGTTGGATTACCATTATTAATCATTAAACCACCATGTATCATTTCAGTATCTTCTATTACTTCTACACCAGGTTTATCATTTGTTATTCTAACAACTTCTAATTTAGCTATTCTACTTTCTATCGTTTGAATAGGATGTATAATTAAACATCTATACAAGTTTCCATTATCATCAATTTTAGCATTAAATGAATATGTACTATTTGTCGCTCCTCCAATTGTTTGCCATGTTACTCCTGAGTCAATACTTACTTGCCATTCATATTCACATTCTACTGGGAATCCTGGTGTTGTAATTTTAGCTTCAAATACTGCTTCTGTGTCTTCTTTTATATATAAATCTTGTGGATATGTCATATCTACTACTGGTAAAACATATGGACGAACTTCAATTGATTGCTGTGCCGTATTTCCTGCAGCGTCTTTAACCCACATATAATATGTACCTTCTGATGTTACAATACTTTCAACAACAACATATTCTTGTTCATTTATATTGTTCCAAGTTGTTGGTGCTGAATTTGTTGGTGTTAAAGCAAATGCTACAATTCCTGTTTCATCTTGTGCTGATGCTCTTATCGTAACCTGACCTATCGCTGGTATTGCTGTTATTGATTTTATTACTGGTGGTGTTCTATCTATTACATTTACGTTTATGCTACTATACGTTACATTATTTACATTATCTTTTGCATAGAAATAATATTTTCCATCTTTTATTACTTCAAATTCACCATTACTTACCCAAGTATATTTTTCAACATTTTTTCCATCTGAAAAATCTATTTCTTCCATTGATATATAATATGCATTTGAGCCTATTAATGATTCACCATCTAATGCTGTACCTTTTACAACAGTTCTCTTATTTGCTTCATCATCTTCCGAAACTAATGAAATTATTCTTGGAGCAATTCTATCTATTTGATTAACTGTTACAGATTTTGGTGTACTTTCAGTTACTTCACCAGTTCTTGGAGATTTATAAATTATTTTAACTTCAACAACTGAATCTTGTGTAATTTCTAAATTCATTATTCTATCATAAGATACTGTCCATCTGCCGAAACTTGTTCCGCCATTTGTAGAAATATGATACATTGATGAATATCCATCTGATTGTTTTCCTTCTGGATATGTAATTTGTACATATTTTGTTCTGCTCCATCCTCCAGAATTTGGCTCAGATAACGATACAGATATCTGTACTTCTCCAAATGTAATTTCTTCTGGTGGAAGAGTTTCCTCATCTGGTATTGTTGGTAACTCTACTGAAATTTGTAAATGATAAGGTGAAACACATACTGTATTATTTTCATCTTTTACAAATATGTATAAATCTTTTATTCCATTCGTACTATAATATCTATCTACATTCTCCGAGAAAGGCAACCATGAATCTGGTACATCACTTGAAGATGTTCCTATATATAATGTTTTCGCAGTGTTAGATGTAAGCTTTATATGTGCCACTCCTTCTGTTATCTTATATACACCACTTTCAGATGATACAGCATTTGTAACAGTTGCTGTAACAGTTGGTGCTGATGTGCTTTCAATTCCTGAAACGAAAACTTTTTCTTTAGCAACATTTCCATTTTCATCTTCAGCAACAATCTCATATGTACCATTTTGTGTTACTTTTAATTCATATACATTATTTCCAGTTTTATTGGCATTTTGTCCACCTACTGTGACTCTTTTCACATTATTAGTACTTTCTATAGTAACTTTTACTGTTACAGTCTTATCTGCATTTTTTGTCATTTCTACATTTAAGATTTTTATTGAATCATCTGAATTCATATTCTCATAATATTTTTTTCCTTCATCGCTAAATCCTTTTGCATAAAAAAGTCTACCGACAGAATCATAAACATATACATCATCTTTTCCAAATGTAACAGTCTTTATTTCTCCAGTTCCCTGTTCAAAATTTGGATAATCTTGACCAGTTACTAATTCATCATAACCTAGTATATCTAAACTAACAAGATATGCCATTTTTTGATTTGAATCTGTTTCAGGTGCTAATGTAAGAAAATTGTATGGCACATCACCTGTTACATATACCTTAGAAAAACTTCTATCTGCATTTGCAACATCTTCTCTAGAATCTATTAATCTTTGTGTTTCAACACCTTTTCTTACTTCTTCAAATTCCTGCACATATTTGGCTAATGCAGCTTTTTGTTGAGTATATATACTAGCAATAGAAATAGCGGCAATAATTATTAGTACTGTAATTGTTATTACAACTGTAACTATTGTTATACCCTCTTGTTTCCTAATAATTTTCGTTTCCATAGGCGACATCCTCCTTAGTACATTTTACTATTAAATTATATACTTGTCCACTAGCCATAAAATAGCAAAAAAATTTTAAATATAAAAAAAGTGGTATTTTAGCCACTTTTCGCATTTTTTCAATTTATAGATTATATATTAAATTTTAATAACATTATTGTTACAGATTAATTACAAAATATTTTTTACTCTAACTTTAAGAATTGGTTTTATATAAAGTTTTAAAAACGGGGTCCCTCGTCGCTGCGCTCCAACAAGATCCCACATTTTTAAAACTTTATATAAAACCAATTCTCTACAAAACCATGAATAAAAAAATTTCTTATAAAATATTTTCTCATCACTTTATCCAGAAAGAATGTGTTATATACAATTTTTAAAATGTGGGATCTTGTTGGAGCGCAGCGACGAGGGGCCCCGTTTTAAAAATTTTATATAACACATTCTTTTATTAGCAGTAAATAGCAATAAATATTAAAGTTTATTTGACGATTTCAATATAACTTTTTATTTTATCTAAAATTTCTTCCCATCTCTCTTTTGTTTTAGCTTCAGACTTTATTGTTAAGTTTGGACCAGTATTAGAAGCCCTAATCAAGCCCCAACCATCTCCAAATAAAATTCTTGCACCATCAATATCTATAACTTCATATCCCTCTTCTTTAAATTTATTTTTTACATCTTCAACAATTTTTAACTTTGTTTCATCTGTTACAGGATATAAAACTTCTGGAGATCCTTCATATCTAGTAATACCATCTAGTAACTCAGACATTTTTTTATCTGTATTAGATAAAATTTGAAGCATTCTAGCACCTGCATATAGTCCATCATCATAACCATAATGATCATCATTAAAATATATATGTCCTGCATATTCACCAGCAAATATAAGATTTCTTTTCCTTAATTCAGCTTTTATTAAAGAACTTCCAACTTTACAAAATTCTGGCTTTCCACCAAGTCTTTCAATTTCTTCATACAAACTTTGCGTGCATTTCACATCTAGAATTCCTACAGAATTTGGATACTTTGGCATTAAATCTCTCCATGCAATCATCATATATTCATCGCCAAAGAATAAATCTCCATTTTCATCAAAACATATAACTCTATCAGCATCACCATCAAAAGCAATTCCTATATCGCAATTATTATCTCTAATAAATTTTTCAAATTCAAGCATATATTGTTCTTGAGTTGGATCTGGATGATGAATTGGAAAATTTCCGTCAGGTGTATCTGCTACCATTAAGACTTCACACCCAAGTCTCGTATAAGCTTCTTTTGCATATAAAGAACCACTTCCATTTCCACAATCAACTGCAACTTTTAATTTCTTAGGTCCTAATTTTA
>CANQER010000085.1 GCA_947595415.1 uncultured Bacilli bacterium | reverse complement strand
CCTGTTGTTCGTTTAACTCCAGTACATCCTAAAGCAAGTCTTTCAATTTCTGCTTTACTCATACTAATACCTTTATCTTCCATATATCCTTTAACAAATCCATAAGCTGTTTTTTCTGCGACTGTACCAATTGTTCCTGCTCGGTAAACGTTATCTATCCCAAATAGTTCTTTGGTATATTCGTGAGCTTTCCACTGATATTCACCAGAGAAATTTAAATCAATATCAGGTACTTTATCAGCATCAAATCCTAGAAAGGTCGCAAAAGGCATATCTTGACCATCTTTTTTCATCATGGTTTGACACTTTGGACATTCCATATTAGGTAAGTCAAAACCACTTGAATAAAGACTACCTAAACTTTGACCATCTAACTCAAAAATACTATGTTTACAGTTAGGACAATAATAGTGAGCTGGCAAAGGATTTACTTCAGTTATTCCCATCATAGTTGCTACAAATGAAGATCCAACAGAACCCCTACTACCAACTAAATAACCATCGTCATTTGATTTTTTAACTAGTTTTTGAGCGATTAAATATATAACATCATATCCCCCTTTAATAATTCCTTCTAGTTCTTGTTTAATCCTTGTACTAATTATCTCTGGTAGAGGATCACCATACATTTCTTTAGCTTTACCATAAACTAGTTCATTAACAGTTTCAACTGAATTTTCAATACGTGGCGAAAAAGGAACTCCACCTGTTTCAATGATAACTTCAATTGTATCAATCATATCTGCAATTAAATTGGTATTAGTAACTACTATTTTGTAAGCTAAATCTTTATCTAAAAAACTAAAATCTTCTAACATTTCATTAGTTGTACGAAAATGATAAGAAGGTATTTCACTTATATTACCTCTAGCTAAAGGATGTCTTCCTCCTCCTGGAACTTTTTGATTAACAATAATTTCTCTATATATTTTATCTTGTTTGGTAAGATGGTGAACATCACCAGTAGCTACAATTATTTTACCAGCATCTTCTGTTGTTTTGATTATTTTTTTTACGTTTTCCATAAGTTCCATACTACTAGAAAAGTCACCATTTTGAATTAAATGATCATAACAATCTAGAGGTTGAACTTCAACATAGTCATAAAAGTTAATAATGTTTATCAATTCTTGTTCACTTTTACTACGTGATTCAATAAATACTTCACTTTCATAACAACCACTACCTATTAATAAACCTTCACGTAATTTTTCAATTTCACTTCTTAAAATACGTGGAGTTTTATATAGGTATTTTGTATTAGCTAAACTTACAATTTTAAACATATTTTTAAGACCTATTTTATCTTTAGCTAAAATATTTATATGAAAAGATCTACCATATTTATGGATATCTTCTTTAGATACTAATTTATCTAAATCTGATAATTTTTCAATATTACGATCGTTTAATTTTTTTAACATTTTATGAAATATTAAAGCGGTTGCTTTAGCATCGTAATCTCCTCTATGGTGAGAGTCTTCATCAAATTCGACATCATACCTTTTTACTAAGGCTGAAAGACTATGACGAGCGTAGTTACTATCGATTATACGTGATAGTTCTAAGGTATCAATTAAGGGGTTATTAAAGGTTCCAAGGTTATATTTTTGATAACACATTTCTAGGAAAGATGCATCAAATCTAGCGTTATGAGCGACCATTGGATAATCTTTAAACCAATTTATAAATCTTTTTATAACAGTTTGTTCATCATCTTTATCTTTTAACATTTCATCAGTTATTCCAGTTAACTCAGTAATTTTTTTAGGTAAAGGTTGATTAGGATTTATAAGTTCTTGGAAGGTATCGATAATTTCCCCATTTTGAAGTTTAACAGCTCCAACTTCAATTATAACGTCTCCTCCTCCAGCATTAAAACCTGTTGTTTCAAAGTCAAAAACAACATATGTATTATCTAACAAGTTATCATCAGTAGGTCTTTTTACGATATTAACACTATCATCGATCATTGTAAGTTCTGTTCCATATATTACTTTAAATTTATCGTCATGGGTTTTATTGTAATCTCTTACTTTATGATACAAACTAGGAAAAGCTTGTACACCATTGTGATCTGTTACAGCTACTGCTTTATGACCTAAATTTAAGGCATAATCAAATAATTTATCAGGATCAATTAATCCATCCATTTGACTCATAAAGGTATGAGTATGTAATTCAACCCTTTTATTTATAGCATCATCTGTTATTTCTTTTTTTTCTATTTTATTTATATCACGTATGTTTAAAACTATTTCTTTGGTATAAATATCATTTTTAGTATATCCTCTAAATAGATACCATTTACCATTTTTTATTTTTTTTACTAGTTCATTACATTCGTTTTTGTCTTTGATAAATATTTTAGAGTACATACTATCAATTTCATCTGTTATTTTTACAGTAATAACACAAAAATTTTTGTTTTTTGATTCAAAAACATCTACTCCAAATACTTTAGCTTCTACAATAACATTATTGTCTTCCATAATAATATCTGAGATATTAGTTTTATTACCACTTATTTCACTACCATATATAATGTTAGATTCTTTTTTTTCTATTTTAGGTATTTTTATACTGTTTTTTATATCTTGTAGGATATCTATTTTTTCTTTATTGTTTATGATGATATCAACTTTAATATCATATCCAAAACTTTTAAAGTCGTTTATGATCTTTTTTTCAATGCTTTGGATTTTCATTTTTTCTGCCATATTGTTTACTTCTATAGATAAGATGTTATTGTCTAGTTTTATTAGACTTTCTTTATAGATTTTGAGTAAAGGATTTTCAGTACTATATTTATCTATTACGTAATCAAAATATGGTTTTACTAAATCGTTGTTTATTTTTTCTACTTTAAAGATTACTTCTAGTTTTAAGTCTTTATTAAATAAAGGTAGTTTTTTTATAAATTCGTCATATATATTTACATCAATATTAGTAGGCATATTAATATAAAAACAGTATTTTGTTTTGTTTTTGTTTCCTACTATCTTTACTAGTTTACCTTTTTCAAATATTGGATTGTGATAGTTTATTTTATCTAATAGAGTTTTTAAGTTATTGTCCATAATACCACCTATATTTATTGTATCATAGTGATGAAAAATTTGTAAATAAAATTGTTGTTTAAAAAAAAGATTTATCTTGTTAGATAAACTTTTTTAGTTAGAAGGGGAAAGGACTAGGCGAGTGGAGGTACCAACTCCTCCATCACCACGATCGTAGCCGAAGCGAAACACTCCACCAGTACTAAAACGACCATAGTTGCCGCCACGAAGGAACCAAGGGTACCAAGTAGGGTCGACGAAGCCAGCGCCATCACGATACCAACTACTTACATCCTCATTATAAGAAGTATCAAATTCAAATGGACCCATCTCTCCTGTCGCATCTCCTAAGATTCTTTTTGAATAATCTTCTGAATCATTGCTTGATTCATAAACATCAAAGTATTTTGCTAAATCTTTATATTGTGTAGTTGGCTCTTGTGTAAATCCACTATATCCTAATTGGTTTTGATTTAAATTTTTATTATACCCTGCAACATATTCGTATGCTCCACCTGACATATCATACACTCCTGTTATATTTCCTGTTGTACTTGCTTTTTGACCTTTTTCTGTTTCATATGTATTTTTGCAACTACTTGTACTTGAATCTGACGCAGTATTACCTGCAAATCCTGTTTTATAACTACTACAATTATTTATATATACTTCTTTTTCATCAGTTTCTGTATATTTGCTATTTCCATATTTTCCATATTTAGAATGTGATAAATATGCTACTGCTCCCCATTCTGTATTTTTCATCATATGACTATTTAATGTTTTATCAAAATTATATATTGTTTCGAAAAATGTATTTACTTTTTGATTTCTCCATGAATATACATTGGGTTTTACTATTATTTTTTTTGATAAATCTGCTGTATATTCCATTGTTTCTTGTGCTTTATCTTTCGTCCAATTATCATCTACTGATATTTCACCATTTGGATTATCACTTTGATTATATCCTACTTCAAATTTTCCTACCCAGATTCCACTTACTCCCAATGTTGTAAACGCTGGATGGGTTAACCACGAATCTTTTGTTTCACCATTAGCTACAGTATCATTTATTCCTTGAAACTCTATTTTTATTTCTTGTTCTTTATTCTCCCTTGTTGTTCTTGATGTGTATTTTCCTTCATCAAATATCTTATATTTATATCTTGGTATCCAGACAAAA
>CANQER010000084.1 GCA_947595415.1 uncultured Bacilli bacterium | reverse complement strand
CTGTTGTTCGTTATGGGGTATCACTTTATTACTATTTTTTTAAACACATAGAAATGTTACTGATAGGATTTTTAGCTACTATCGTTATTTTAAGTATTCCTACTAAAGATTATCCTAAATATGCTATTTTTGCATACGTAGGAATTATTATAATTCTTCTTTATTTAACTATGAATGGGGAGTTTCATAAAGGTAATAAAAACTGGATTCAAATAGCTGGTTTTACTTTTCAACCAAGTGAATTTTCAAAACCAATTGTTATTGTTTGTCTATCTTTAATGTTTAGTTTTTTCTATCGTAAACTTAGAACTAAAGGGATAAACCATTTTAATACAATATCTAAAATACTTTTTGTAGGATTATTAGTACCTTTAATCGTCTTTTTCCAAGGTGACTTAGGGACAACTATTATTATGTTAGCTATTTTTGGAGTACTTTTTTTAGCTAGTCCTATAATGCGATTTGAAAAGTTTAAAATTATAAGTTTACTATTAGGATTACTAGTAGTAGGATGTATGATTTTAATGTTGAATAGGGGTTATATTTTATCTGAAGCCCAAAAAGCTCGTTTTGATTTTTTTAATCCTTGTAGTAACTATGAATCTGGAGGCTATCAAGTATGTAATAGTTTTATCGCTATTAATGATGGAGGACTATTTGGTCTTGGGATAGGTAAAAGTAAACAAAAATACTCTTATATTCCAGAACCTCATACAGATAGTGTATTTGCGATTATTGTAGAAGAAAATGGGTTAATAAGATCAACAATTATTCTTATTTTATACATTTTAATATTAAAAAGGATCCTTGATTTAGCATGTAAAACATCAAAAATTAGTAATAGATATATCTGTCTTGGGATAGCTACTTATATATTTGCACATATATTTGTAAACTTAGGAGGTCTATTTGGAGTAATTCCACTTACAGGAGTTCCACTTCCTTTCTTAAGTTATGGTGGTTCATTTACGATATCTTTAATTGTATCACTAGCTATCGTTCAAAGAATTCATATTGAAATGAAAAATGAAAAAATAAAACTTAAAAAATAATTAAGTTTTTTTTTAATTAAAAGGATGTTTTAATTAAACCATATATAATATAGTAGAAGGTTATAATAATAAAAGGAGGAATAATGTATAAAAAATATGGTTTAATAGGTATAATTATAGTTTTATTTATATCTGTTTTAATAGTAAGTTATAAAAATGATTTAAAAGCTTTAGAAAATGATAGTGAAGAAATAGTAGAAGAAGTAGTTGAGGTTAAAAAAGAAGTAGAAACTATCAAAGTAGATATTAAAGGACAAGTTAAAAAACCAGGTGTTTATAAGTTAAATGTAAATAGTAGAGTAATCGATGCGATTAAAAAAAGTGGTGGTTTAAAAAGCCAAGCTGATACTTCAATGATCAATTTAAGTAAAAAACTAGAAGATGAAATGGTAATTATAATTTACTCTAAAAAACAAATAAAACAATCTTCTAATAAGGAAAAACCTTTAGAATGTGTTTGTCCTGATACTTTAAATGATGCATGTGTTACAAATCCAGTTACAAACGAACCTAAGAAAACTGAGGAAATTAAACCAACTGATAATGAGGTTACTGATTCTAAGGTATCTTTAAATAGTGCTACTTTACAGCAACTTCAAACTTTAACTGGCATAGGAAAGTCAAAAGCAGAAGCTATTATTGAATATCGTAATCAAAATGGTGGTTTTAAATCAATTGATGAAATTACTAAAGTAAGTGGAATAGGTACATCTACTTATGAAAAAATCAAAGATCGTCTTACTCTATAGTTTAGTTATAATTGTTACAATTTTATATGTTTTTATAGTTACAAATAATAAATTATATAAAACATATTATTCTAAAAATACTAAAATAGTTATGGGTAGTGTTTTAAACTATCAAATAGATGGTAATCAGTTAAAACTAGAAGTAAAAGCTAAGGAAAAACTATTAGTAAATTACTATTTAAAAAGTAAAGATGAGTTTTCTAATTTAAAATTAGGCGATTATATAAAGGTAGAAGGGGATTTTAATATCCCAAGTGTAAATAGGAATTTTAATACTTTTAATTATCAAAATTATTTACTAAGTAAAAAAATATATTGGACTGTAAATGCAGTAAAAATAGAAAAAATAAAGGATAATGATAGTTTTTTATACAATGTTAAAAATAAAATTATTACTAAAATTTCAAAATCTAAAAATAGTGATTATTTAAAAACTTTTATTTTAGGTGATACAAGTAGTATAGAAAATGATGTATTAAATAGTTACCAAGCTAATGGTATAAGTCATTTACTAGCGATATCAGGAATGCATATAACTTTACTTTCAACGATTATTTTACTTGTTTTAAACAAGTTAAATAAAAATGAATCTATAAACTATATAATAACGATTTTGTTTTTAATTTTTTATATGTTTTTAACTAACTTTAGTCCATCAGTTATAAGATCTTGTTTTCTTTTCATCCTTTTAACTATCAATAAAACATTTAAGTTAAAAATAAATACTATTAATATTCTTATTTTGATATGTGTTATGTTGTGTTTATATAATCCATATTATATATATAATTTAGGTTTTAAGTTTAGTTTTATTATTAGTTTTTTTCTTATTTTAGCTAGTAATATTATTAGTAAATACCAAAGTTATTTAGTAAAAACTTTTGTGATATCTCTAATTTCTTTTATCGCTAGTATTCCTATTTTGATAAACAATTTTTATAGTATTAATTTGTTAAGTCCTATTTTAAATGTATTATTTGTACCTTTAGTATCGATTATAATTTTTCCTTTAGCTTTAATTACTTTTTTTATTCCTAGTTTAGATTTTATTTTAACTTTGTTTTTAAAGATAATGGAAATGTTAAGTTTATTAATGGTTAAATTTTCGCTTAATTTAATTATGGCTAAACCTTTATTTATTGTGATTATTGTTTATTATGTTTTGATATTTTTAGGGTTAAAGTATCGAAGGGTTTATTTATATATTTTGGTTTTACTTTTGTTTATCAATTATAATATTAATTTGTTTAATTTTGATTATAAAATAACGATGATTGATGTAGGACAGGGAGATAGTATTTTACTTGAGTTACCTCATGGGAAAAACATTTTGATTGATACTGGGGGAAAGGTTAGTTATCAAAAAGAAAAGTGGATGGAAAAGTCTAAAGAGACTAGTTTGTCTGATTATAATATTATTCCTTATTTGAAGTCACAAGGAATTAAGAAGATAGATTATTTAATTATAAGTCATGGAGATATGGATCATGCAGGTGAGGCTATAAATATAATAGATAAATATAAGGTTTTGAATGTTTTTATGAATAGTGCAGATAATACTAATGTTGAAGATAAAATTATTGATGTTTTAAAGGATAAGAAAATATTTTATAAACAAATTGATAAGTATAAGTTAAAAATAGATAAGGATGTTTTAAATTTTATAAATAGTAAAACTAAGGATAATGAGAATGAGGATAGTCTTATTATATACACCAAATTGAATAAAAAGAATATATTATTAATGGCAGATGGTGGTATGGAAAGTGAAAATAAAATAATTAGTGAATATAATTTGCCAAAGGTGGATATATTAAAAGTAGGACATCATGGATCTAAGTATAGTACTGGACTATTTTTTGTAGAAAAAATAAGACCTAAATTGGCTTTAATATCTGTTGGATTAAATAATAGATATAATCACCCCCATAAAGAATCCCTTTTAAATTTAAAAAAATATAATGCGTATACTTTGATGACAAGTGAAAGAGGAATGATTAAGGTTATTTTAAATGATAAATTAAAAGTTGTCACTTGTCTATAATTTGCACGCTATTGCATTAGCGTTTTATATAGAGTGAGTCTATTATAGGCTCACATTTTTTGTGTAAAGTAGTATATTACATACTTGAATAAATGTTGATTTAATGGTATATTAGTAATGTAATAAATAGTAGATAAAGGGAGAATGTATATGTTAGCAAATAGCAAATGGGGGGGGGTATTTAGAAGCTTTAATTAACGATGTAGTAGAGGATATTTCATAGAGTCGTGTTTAGATGTACAGGACTTTTTATAGTGTTTGTATAAAAAAGAAAGTATTGGGAACAATAGATGTTGGAGGTATTGATATGAAGAAAAATAATAAGAAAGGATTTACGTTAATAGAACTACTAGCAGTAATAGTAATACTAGGGGTAATAGCATTAATAGCAACACCAATAGTAATAAACGTAATAGAAAAAGCAAAAGAGGAAAGTTATAAAAGAAGTGTAGAGTTTGCGATGGA
>CANQER010000083.1 GCA_947595415.1 uncultured Bacilli bacterium | reverse complement strand
CGTTCGACTTGCATGTCTTAGGCATGCCGCCAGCGTTCATCCTGAGCCAGGATCAAACTCTCCAAAAAAAAATAATCATTTGAATTCGTTTTTTCCTAACTAATTTGAATCGACATTTTGCTCAGTTTTCAAAGATCATTCGTTTTTTTCTCAAAACGCAATAATAATATATCAAAACATTTAAAACAAGTCAAGAACTTTTTTCAAATTTTTGATATTTTTTGCAAATACATAGCTAATTTTCATACTACAATTCCTGCAAAGTAATATTAATATATCAAATGTCGAAATTGAAGTCAAGCATTTTTTTAATTTTTTTTAAAATTTGTCTTAAATGTGTCAATATATCTACATTTATACTATATTCATCTTTATTTTAAAAATTACTATTTTTTTCTTCTTCCTTCATTTTTTTATATTGCTCATAATACTTAAGATTATTCTCGTTATTGAAAACAGGGTTTTTATTTATGTAACTTTTTATTAATTGATCTAAAGCTCCATTTATAACACGATCTAATTTTTTAGAATAATTCATTATCTTTTTATGGTATTCGTATTCTAAACGATCTAGTATTTTAAAATGACCATTTGGAAATATTCTTAAATCCAAATCGTAATCTATATATTTAATAGTGTTTTCTTCTATTATAAATGGTGATGCGATATTACAATAATAATATATACCATTTTTTTTAATCTGGGTTATAACATTAAACCATTCATTTTTAAAAAAATACATAATAGCTGGTTCTTTAGTCTTCCAACTAACTCCTTCAGATTCAACAACCAAAGTTTTATTATTTCCAAACACAATATAATCTTTATGGATGTCTAAAACAATTGCTTCATCCCAGGAACGATGAGGTTTACCATTATGTTTATAACAATGAATTTGAAGTTTATCACCAACACATAAATTTTTCATAATTCACCTTCCTTTACAAAAAAGAAGTAATCAAAGATTACTGATTTAGTAGTTTGATTGCTTCTTTTAATTGATTATCGTTATCTTCGATAGGATTTTTAACATATTTAGCTGATATTTTAACATTATTAGTAGGTTTTACTCCAACTTTATCAATTGATTTACCCTTTGGACTCAACCATTTTTTAGTTGTTACTTTATACTTATCTCCATTTGATAAATAGCGCAATTGTTGAACTGTTCCTTTTCCATAACTAACTTCACCAATGATCTTAGCATTTAAGTTTTCGTTTAAAGCAAGCGCAAGTAATTCTGATCCAGAAGCACTATTACCATTTTGTAAAACAGCTATTTCATAATCTACAGTTTTATCGCCTGTAGAGTTAAATTTTTCGATTTTTCCATTATCATTAGTTTGATAAATGATATATTTTTTATCCATTAAAGATGATAGGATTCCACTAACACTAGCTAGGTGACCCCCTGTATTATCTCTTACATCAATTATTAGTTTATCAATATTCTTATCTTCTAGTTCCTTTAACTTTCTAGTAAATTGTTCTGTTGTATTTAAAGCAAATACAGATATTTTAATATATCCTATTTTATGATTTTTTTCTTCATATACTTTAGAGGTAACAGATTTAAGAGTTATACTTTCTTTACTTATTTTTATTTTTTGTTTCTTACCATCACGTAATATAGTTAAAGTAAAATCATCTTTATTACTTCCATGGACATAACTACTTAAATCAGTTGTTTGTTTATTAGTTAGATCTACATTATCTATTTTTGATATAATATCACCAACTTTTAAACTAGTTTCAGATGCAGGACTATCTTCTATAATATTAGTAATATAAATTTTTCCATCTTTATTTAGAGTTACTTCCATTCCAAGTCCTTCATAAGAACCTTTTAAATTTATATCAAAAGTACTTGATTCTTGACCAAGAAAGACAGAATGTTGATCTAATCCTTCTAACATACCTTTAATTGCTCCACTTATTAAGTCATCTTTATTGATTTGTCCATCATAGTTTTCAACTATATATTTATAGTTGTCAATAAATTCTTTTAATTCTTTACTATTTTCAGTTATTTTAGTATCCTTTTTTAACATCGCACTAGTAATTACACTACCAACTATTAAACTTATAACGCATGTTAAAATAACTAACACTACAACTTCTAAAGTCTTAAAAGAATAAGATTTATTTATTTCATTTTTTTCTTTTACTTCTTTTTTAGGTGTTTCTTTTTTTATTGGTTCTACTTTTTTAGAAGCATCTTTTTTAGGTGCTGTTTTTGTAGAAGTAGTTTTTTTAGTTACTACCTTTTTAGAAGTATCTTTTTTTGTTACAGTTTTTTTATCATTTGTTTTACTAGCTGTTTTAGTAGATTTTTTTTCAGCCATTATTCATCACCACTTATTAATATATCACAATTTATAAGTTTCTGTCTACCTTATAAACAAAATAAACTTTTTATTGACAGCAGTTTTGATCAACTATATTTTATTGTTATAAAAAAAGTAATAACTTGTATTACTTAATTTTACTTAAAACATCTTCTATTTTAGTTCCTGTATAATTAGCTACTATTTTACCTTTTTCAATTTTTAACAAAGTTGTATCTTTAAATGTTATTTTATTAATATCATTCACAATGTTTTGTTTATCACTTACATATTTTTTATTAAATCCATCATCTAAATTAATATAGTAAAAATTTATAGCTTTGTCACTTTCCTTATAATTAGATATATAAGATTTATACAAGTCTAAATATAAATCATCTTTTTTATAAGCTAGAACATAATAACTATCTTTATTTATTTTAAACAAACTTCCTACTATGATATTTTCATAATTGATAGCTGTTACATCATCAGATCCATTATATGTATATTTAGGATTACCCTTTAATAAATAAGTAAGTCCATAAAAAGCTATAAAAACAATACATACTATTACAAAGATTAAAATTAATTTAGATAAGTCATTTGTTTGAGTTTTTACTTTTTTTTTCATAACATCACCTGTTAATAATTATAACACATTTTAAACTAAAAGCAATATTTTTATTTAGAAACAGGTATAGTACTTATTGATTTAGCTACATTTACTAGTTCTTCTTTTGAAAGAACATCTGAAACAACGTAATATTCAATATCATTACTAATCCAAGTTACTGAATTGTCAGATAAAGCTGCGACTGTATCAGCGAACATATAAGGTTCTCCATACATTGGAACAGTAAGTAATTCTTTACTTTGAGCAGATGATTCTTGAACCAACATAAAAGGTTTGTCACCATTAAATGTTAAAATAACTCTTTCTCCAGTTTCAGTTGTAACTTTATCTTGAGATTCTAAGTGAGTATTAGTAGGTAAATACATAGGATAAATTGTGTCTTCTATTTTTGAAGTTTCCATATCACTTGTGTTAGAAATATTGTTCATATTTTCTTTTAAGGTAAAGTAATCATCATCAAAGCTAGCTTTCATATCAATATCTTTGAATTCCATTTTCATTTGCATAACGTCATCTTTATTATATATTTCTATTACTTTGAATTTTAATTTTTTATCCATTGTAATTTTTTGTTTGACTAAATCAGGATTATTAGAATAGTTTACTTGAGTTTCAAAGATATAGTTGTTATCTTTTACTTCAAAACTACGATCTTTTTCATTTTTAAGATCTGTTAAAATTGTTTGAAGTAAATAGATTTGGGAATTGTTATAAGGCCATTGACTTTGAAATTTAAAACTTTTATTTAGTGATGGCGTTAAAACATAAACTGCTTCTTCATTTTTTAAGATTATTTGTTCATGATTATTAGTTTGATTTTTTAAACTAACACGATATTTATCTTGTTTTTCATATGATACATCTACATCATATAGATAACTTTCTTCATTGTTTACTATTTCTAATATACCATTTAAGTGATATCCTTTAATATTATCTATTTTTTTACTTAAATCTTTAATAATATCTTTTTCCCCATACTTACCACAACCTACTAAAAATAAACTTCCTATCATTACAAATAAGATCAATATTTTTTTCATTTTTTCACCTCGCATATATTTTCAGTTAATTATATTTATTTTTTTTACAAAATATGTATATTTTGACAATTTTAGTTAATGATAATAATAATTATAGAAAGAGAGGAGAAATTATGGAAACTTTACAAAAAGTATGTTTAGTGGTAACTATTATTGGTGCGATAAATTGGGGATTAATTGGTCTTTTGGATTTTGATTTAGTCGCAACATTATTTGGAGATATGAGTATGTTATCTAGAATTGTTTATACCCTTGTAGGAATTACTGGGTTAGTAAACATTGGTATACTTTTTAATCATTTAGAACAATAAAAA
>CANQER010000082.1 GCA_947595415.1 uncultured Bacilli bacterium | reverse complement strand
AATGCCCTTATAATAAGGGAAAAATTTGATTGTAGTTATGAGTACAACAAAAGGGCATACCCAGTAACTGGAATTAATCCTACAACGACCATTAAGTTTAAAACAGTTTGAAAAGCGATTTGAAAAGTAAGACCAAAAGCTAAGTATTTACCAAATTTTTCTTTACAGTTTAAAGCAATTTTAAAACCACGATAGATAATTGTGATGAATAAAAAACTAACAATAACGATTCCCATAAAACCAAATTCTTCACTTATAATAGAAAAGATAAAGTCTGTTTGAGGTTCTGGAAGGTAAAAGTGTTTTTGAATTGAATTACCAAACCCAAGTCCAAATAGACCCCCTGGACCTATAGCATATAAAGATTGAATTATTTGAAAACCACTACCTAAGGGATCAGTCCAAGGATTTAAAAACGATAATATACGCGCAAGACGATAAGGAGCTACTAGAATAAGTAAAACAATTCCAATGATTCCCATAATTCCTAGTTTGTAGAAAAAACTAAAATTAACTCCTGATATAAAAAGCATTCCAATAATTGCCATAACTAAAATTACCCCAGTTCCAAAATCAGGTTGAAGCATAATTAAGAAAAAGGCTAACATAACCATACTTAGTATAGGGATAACCCCCTTTTTAATAGACCTTAAATCTTTTTCGTTGTTGGTTAAATATTTAGCTGTGAAGATAATAAGACCTATTTTCATAAACTCACTTGGTTGAATTCCAAATGAACCTATCCCAAACCAACTTCTACTTCCATTTCTAATTGTTCCAATTCCAGGAATTAAAACTAAAACTAGTAAAATAAAACAAAACATAAGAATATAGTTAGCTTTTTTTTGATAGATATCGTAATCTACTTTACTTATAAAGTTAATTAAAAATAAACCTATTAAAAAAAACAATCCTTGATTTTTTACATATTTAAAGGGATCTGAAAATTTATATTCAGCCCAAACATAAGAAGATGAAAAAATCATAATAATTCCAAAAATACATATCGCAATTACAGAAGAAAGTAGTAAAACATCAATTGTTTGTTTTTTCATACCTCACCTCAAATCCAAACACTAAATATTAAAGCTATCATATTAAATATAAGACCAACAATCCAAAATAATTTTACAATATCTTGTTCTATCCAACCTAGTTTTTCAAAGGTATGGTGAATAGGAGTCATAGGAAATAGTCTTTTTTTGGTAAGTTTGTAATAACCCATTTGAATAATACAAGTTAAAGTTTCTACTACAAAAACAAAACCAATTATTAAAAGAAGAAGTTCATGACGTGTTAATATGGCTATACTAGCTAGGGTCGCTCCTAAACTAAGAGACCCAGTATCTCCCATAAATACTTTAGCTGGTTTAACATTGAAAATTAAAAATCCTAAAATTGAACCAATTAAAACAAAACAAAATATAGCGATATCTTCATAACCATCTAACCAACCTGTATTAAAACATATAATTCCAAAAGTTAAAAAACAAATAACTGATAGTCCTCCTGCAAGCCCATCTAAGCCATCTGTAATATTAACTGCATTACTACTAGCGACTAAAACAAAAAGGATAAAAACACCATAAAACCAACCAATGTCTATTTTTAATCCTAATGAATGACACCAAAGTAAGGGTTCATTACCCATTTTCATGAAAAGGTAGAAAAATACGACAGCGATTATTAGTTGCATTAAAAGTTTTTGCCATTCAGTAAGTCCTATATTATTACCTCTTTTGATGATTAATAGATCATCTATAAAACCTATTAAAGAATAACTTAGGAAAGTAAAAACAACAATTAGTAAACTATAACTAAAGTTAATTTTATTAGTTAGGTATAAGATTAATATTGTAATTAAGGTAGGAATTATAAAGATTAATCCTCCCATTGTAGGAGTACCTTTTTTATCTTTGTGTCTATTGTTTAAGTATATACTTAACTGTTGATTGGCTTTTAGTTTTCTAAGTAGGGGAATAATAATAATAGCTGTTAAAATAGAAAGGAGAAAACCTATCATCATAGCTAAAACAGATTTTGTTAAGATTAAAATATTATCACCTACCCATCTAATAAAAGTCTTACTACACTACCTTCTTCTAGGTATTCACCACTACTAGGGGATTGATGTTTAACTTTTTTACCTGTGTTAGTGTATTCGACTTTGAAGTTTTTTAAAAGTTTGTTTGCTTCATAAACATCCATTCCTACGACATTTGGGACTACATATGATTTTTTATCATAATAATTATATTCTTTATCCATCCCACCTTGTCGTTTTTCGATGTTTAGGGCATCTATACAACCTTGTAAAATGGTTTTAGCTACAGGGGCTGCTACTGTTCCTCCATATTGAGTTACGCCTTTAGCATTATCAATCGCAACGTAGACTACTACTTCTGGATCATCAGCTGGAAGAAATCCAATAAAAGATACGATGTAATTTCCCACCATATAGACGCCATCTTTGACTTTTTGGGCAGTTCCAGTTTTGCCTCCAACGCGATAATCTTTAATATAAGCAGGTCTTCCTGTTCCATTTGATACAACACTTTCTAGGGCGTTTCTTACTTTGTTACTAGTAGATGAACTAATTACTTTTCTAACGACAGTTGGTTTGTTTTCTTTGATAACAGTGTTAGTTTCTGGTTCGTTTAAACTTTTAACTATATAGGGTTTATATAAGGTTCCTCCATTTATTGCAGCAGATACAGCTGTTATTTGTTGGATGGGGGTTACTGATACTCCTTGACCAAAGGCTGTAGTAGCTAGTTCAACTGGTCCTACTTTATTTAGATTGAAAATAATTCCTGATCCTTCGCCATTTAGATCAATGCCTGTTTTTTTACCAAAGCCAAATTTGTCTAAGTATTTGAATAGTTTATCTTTTCCAAGACGTTGACCTAAGACAACAAATCCTGGATTACAAGAGTTTTCAACGACTTCTAGAAAGGTTTGGTGACCATGACCTCCATGTTTCCAACATTTTAAACGTGCGTTTTCAACTTTGATACTACCTGTGTCTGTATATTCATCTTTGTTTAAGTCGACTAAGTTTTCTTCTAGGGCAGCAGATAAGGTAATTATTTTGAAGGTTGATCCTGGTTCGTAGGTCATCCAAATAGGAAGGTTTCTGTTGATTTGTTCGATTGAATAGTCTTGGTAGTTACTTGGTTTAAAATTTGGTCTTGATGCCATAGCTAGGATTTCGCCATTTTTAGGGTTCATTACGATACCTAGGGCTTGATTGGGACTATATTTACTTACAACGTTATCGAGTTCACGTTCTAAAACTGTTTGGATGTCATTATTAATTGTTAGGGTAATATTTACGCCATCTTGAGGTTTTTCATAACTTTCTGATAATTGTAGTTTATTTCCTTTAGCGTCACTTGTGTATTTGATAGCTCCATAACTACCTGTAAGGTAATCGTTATACATGAGTTCTAGTCCACTTAATCCTTGATTGTCAATTCCTACAAATCCTAGGGTATGAGATAGGTAAGTATCAAAAGGATAGTATCTTTTTGATTCTTTTACGAGATATACACCATTTAATTTAAGGTTACTTATTTTATCAGCGATTTCATATGATAGTCTTCTTCCTTCTGGGTGGACTCTTTCAATTGATGTTTTTTTGTTTACGTGTTTTAACATATCTTTATAATCACTTTTTAATATTTCTGATAGTTTTTTAGCTGTTTCTTCTTTGTTTTTTATTTGGTTTGGAATTAAAACTAGGGAGGTAGTGGTTAAGTTGTCAGCTAAAACTACGCCATTTCGATCATATATTTTTCCTCTATTGGCTTCAATGGGAAGGTTTCTATTCCATAAACTAGATGCGTATTTGTTTAGTTTTTTGTAGTCAATTACTTGGATATAAAATACTTTACCTATAATTAGAATAAAGATAATTATTATTATTAATAGTACTATTTTGATTCTTTTGTGGATTTTTTTGAAGAACATATAATCACCTATTTAATTTATATGTACAAGTTTTAAAAATATTTATATTATATATAATTTATAGTGTAAAGTTATAAGTTACATACTTGATTAAATAGTTATTTAATGATATATTAGTAATGGATAAGAAAGTAGGGAAGAGGTATGTTAGCAAATAGCAAATGGGGGGGGGTATTTAGGAAATAGTAAATACAATAATGATACCTAAAAGTCATGTTTTAAGCATGGCTTTTTGTTGTGGAAAATGTAGGTAAATATAAGTATGGGAGGTATTAGAAAATGAAGATGAATAGTAAGAAAGGGTTTACATTAATAGAGTTACTTGCAGTAATAGTAATATTAGCTGTTATAGCAACTATAACAATACCACTATTGTTAAATGTAATAAATAAGGTAAGAAGTGAAAGTTATAAAAGAAGTGTAGAGTTTGCGATAGATGCGACAGATTATTATTTGATAGAAAAAGGATTAGATAATATACCAAGTGA
>CANQER010000081.1 GCA_947595415.1 uncultured Bacilli bacterium | reverse complement strand
TGTAGTTGCACCTTTTTTAGCTACACCATTTTCAATAGTTACTTTATAGCCACTAACTACAATTACACCAGTAGTAACTACTCCATCTTTAATATCCAAACTAACAGATGTTGGTTTATCACCTTTTACTGATACATTTGTATCTGTATATGAAGTTGGTACCACATAATCTGCACTTTCTAACATTTGAATAGCTATATTATCTTCTAACGCTTTAATATATCCATTCGCACTTTGTTCTGCTGCCCCTTTCTTAGCTGTTTCAATTACATTTAAAATAAGTGGTGTTGCGATCAAAGCTATAACTGCTAGAATTACGATAACTGCTAAAAGTTCAATTAAAGTAAAACCATTACTATTTCTCTTCATCTTCTTTCCTCCTCTACTATGTATTAAATATAACATAAAATAATATCATAAATCAAGATTATTATTTCCCTAAATTTTAAAAATATACATATTTTACACTTTTTAACTTCAATCAAAAAATACACCTAAAACTCTTATAAATATAATAGTTGACAATACGTTAAATCATAACTATAATAAACTGAGGAGATGTATATGGATTATTATAATGAAATCAAAAACTATCAAATTCTTACCAAAGAAGAAGAAAGACAACTTTTTATAAATTTTAAAAATGGTGATCTAAAAGCTAAAGAAAAACTAATTTTAAGTAACTTAAAACTAGTAGTAAGTATAGCTAAAAATTTTGGCGACAAAAATTCATCATTAGACGATTTGATTCAAGAAGGAAACATTGGATTAATGGAAGCCATAGACGAATTTGATCTAAGTAAAGAAAATCGTTTATCTACATTCGCAACTATTAAAATAAAACAAAAAATAATTAAATTTTTAAAAAACAATCGTCATAAAATACTTATAAATAAACTCAACGATTTAAAAGAAGAATATTATAAAATTAATGGAACTAAACTAACTGATGAAGAAATATGTCAAAAATTAGAAATATCATATGAAATATTATCAAAAATCCAAAAAACAACCAACATTACAAGTTTAGATATCCCCATTAATGATGATGAAAGTCTAATCAATACTATTAGTAGCGAAGAAAATGAAATTGAAGAAAACATATTTAAAAAAGACTTAAAAAATATAGTAAATAACCTTCTTGAACATCTATCTGAACCTCATAAAGAACTAATAGATTTATACTTTGGATTAAATGGAAACGAACCTATTAGTGGTCATAAAATAGCTAACATGAAAGGTTATACATATCAAACATTTTATAAAAAATTAAAAACCATCCTTAACCACCTTCGCAAAATAAAAGAAGTCCAAGACTTAACTGATTATATGCAACATCCAACAACAACCATTAATTTTTTAAAAATTTGCTCTGGGGAAATATCTACTAACGATATAGATCATCTAGAAAAACACCTTTTTAAAACTAAAAAAACAAAATATTAACTTCTATTTTGTTTTTTTATACACTTTTACCTTACTTGCACATAAATCTTTATATAAACTCATTGTCTTATCAATTTCATCTTGATCAACACTTAAATAGTCAATTATTTCTTCATCTGTATAACATTTCCCAGACATATAACCTAACTTAAGTAAAATAATACTTTCTTGTTTTACAGTAAAATTAAACATAATTTCATTTAACTCTTCTTCTGTTAAACTATTAATATCATTATAATCAATTACCTTTTCAACTTCATTTCCACCACGATTATTATATTCATCTAAGAACTTTAAAGCCTTATCTGGGAAATCACAATATAAAGCTAACTTTTTAGCATCCTTTAATTTCCTTATATTATGAATACCCATTCTAATAGTAGTAGACACACATTGATAAGAACAATCTTGCATACTTCCTATTTTAGTTAAAGTTCTTTTTTCATTTGTTTTATAATCATAATAAAGACTAATTGCTTCTTTTTGTTTAACAGAAATCTTATCTAACAAAACATCTAAAATGGCTTTTAAATTCTTAGTATCAACATTTTTATCAAAATCTTCTTCATATTTAAGACTATTAAGTTCCCTATAACTAAAAACATATTCATCATCATTTTCACTATACATTTGATCAAAACTAACCATTTTAGGAATCAAAGTATGAGTTTCTTTTATTCTATCAATAGAAACATCTAAAATATCAGCTAAAAATTCATCACTTGGAAAATGACCATGTTCAGCATAATACTCACTTTCTAAAAATTTAACTTGATTCATTAATCTAATTTTTTCCTCTGGTATTTTAACAATATTACCATTATAAATACCTTTTACTACATACTTACAAATATAACTTAAAGCATAAGTAGAAAGACGAACATCCATATTTAAATCAAAATTTTTAACAGCTTGAACAAAACCAAAATAGGCTTCTTGTTTAATATCATTAGTTGGCGCATTAAACAAATTGTGATTTCTCGCAACAAATGAAATTAACTTCTCATATCTTTCAATCAATATTTCCCAAGCTCTTTCATCACCACATTGAGCTTTAGCTATAAGCTTTTTTTCTTCTTCAATAAATTCATTTTTCATATACTACCTCTTATTTAATATTTTAGGTGATTTTTCCATTTTCATAGTATAGATAGCTAAAAACTTACCTAAAATTTTCTTCACTTCTTCTTCATCCATATTTAAGTATGATGCAATTTGACTATCCTCAAAACATAATCCATTATTGTAACCTAATTTTAATAAAATTACAGTTTCTTCATTAACAGTAAAATTATTTAAAATTTCTTCTAACTCTTCAAAAGTTAAAGAATTTTTAATATCCATATATTCATCTTTAGATAATGGAAGTGCTTCACAATCATTGATTTTAAACTCTTCTTCTTCACTTTTTTTAACAACATCATCTAAATAACTGTCTAACTTATTAATTTTTTTACATTTTTTTAGTTTTTCTAAAGCATTATTTCTAGCTTGAAAACAATACTGACGTGATGATCCATTTATCTCCGCTATCTCAGTTAAATTATAGCCACCATTACCATCTAAACCATAGTATTTATCAATAACTTTTTTTTGATTTTTAGTTAATTTAGCATCATCCATCCATTTTTGAACAATATCCTCTAACTCAGTTAAAACAACAATATCTTCAACACTCATATCTTCATTAGGTAAAATTTCGCTATATAGTTTTCTATATTCAGCATAACTAGCATCATAACTAACAAAACTTCTTTCTGTTTGAATGATACTTACAACTTCCTTTTCTGATAATCCAAGGAATTTAGCAATTTCTAAGTTAGTTGGATTACGTTTTAAAACACCAGTTAAATAATTGATCGCACTATTAACAGATTTCATCTTATCAATTCTTGGAACTGGTATACGAATAGATCTAGCATTATTACTTAAACATCTACCTATACGTTCAAAAATCCACTTAACTGCATAAGTTGATAATTTAGTTCCTCTTTCTACATCAAACTTATCAATAGCTATAATAAGTCCTATACAACCTTCTTGGAATAAATCCTCATTGTCAATAATTCCAACATTTTCAAATTTCCTAACGACAAAAGAAACTAATTTTAAATTTCTTTTAATCAACTCTAATCTAGCTGCTTCATCACCATTTTTTAATCTTAAAAACAACTTTCTAGTTTCTTCTTCACTTAATAATTCCATATTTTCCATAATACCCCCCATTTCAACAGCCCCTATTATAATGAATTAATTATAAATTGTCAACCTTTAAATTAATTTCTTTTATATTATATTCTTTATCTGTATCTTCTGTTTTCAAATTTTCTATAAACAAAGTAGCTTTAAAATCCTTAATACATTCATAAATAGCTTCATTTAGTTGTTTACTTAACCCAATTGTTAAATTAGTAATAGGAGTTTTTAAAGACACATTATTATTAGTTTTTACCCCTCTTACTTCACTTATAATATCAACTATTAAATTACCATTTTTAACTTCCTTATCAAAATCATAAGTAAGTGGTTTTATAACAGTTAAATGAATTGATTTTTCTTTACCATACAATTCTTGATATATTTCCTCTGTTATATAAGGGAAAAATATACTAAAATCTTGAAGTAACTTATATAAAATTATATAACAAGTCTTTTGTCCAGAATATCTAGGTTTTTCTCCAAACTCTTCAGGACGATACAATCTATGTTTAACAATTTCAATATAGTTATCACAGAAATTCCAAAAAAACTTTTCTAAGGTATTTAAAGCAAGACCTACTTCGTATTCATCTAAGTATTTAATGTAACTTTCTTCCATTTTCTTATAACTACCCAATATATAACGATCAATATATTCAAAATCTGTAAACTCTTTATCTTCATAATCAGTTAGATGCATTTCAATAAATTTAGCTACATTCCATATCTTATTTATTAACTTTCTTCCTCTTTGAAGGGTTTCTTCACTAAACAAGATATCTGTTCCAAGACGTCCAGATCCTGCCCAATAACGAATAACATCAGCTGAATAAGTATCAATT
>CANQER010000080.1 GCA_947595415.1 uncultured Bacilli bacterium | reverse complement strand
GTTTATAGCTGTAACAGGTGATGGGGTAAATGATGCTCCAGCTTTAAAAGAAGCCAACATAGGAATTGCGATGGGTAGTGGAACTGAAGTTGCTAAAGAAACTAGTTCCATGATTATCACTAATGACAATTTTTTATCTATTGTTGATGGGATTGAAGAAGGAAGACATGCTTATAACAATATTAGAAAAGTAATTTACTTACTTATATCATGTGGAATAGCTGAAGTGTTTTTCTTCACTATGGCTATTATCTTTAACCTTGATATGCCTTTAATAGCTGTCCAACTTCTTTGGTTAAATCTTGTTACAGATGGAATTCAAGATGTAGCCCTAGCTTTTGAAAAAGGTAGTACAGATGTCATGAAACAAAAACCACGTAATCCTAATGAGAATATTTTCAACAAAACATTAATTGAAGAAACTCTACTTTCAGGGTTAGTAATGGGTAGTATTGTATTTATATTGTGGTTTTACTTGATAAAATACACTAACTTACCAATTAATCACTGTCGTAATTATATTTTATTATTAATGGTATTTATGCAAAATATTCATACTTTTAACTGTCGATCTGAAACAACATCTGCTTTTAAAATACCAGTTAAAAATAATTATTTAATTGTTTTTGGAGTAATAGCTGTTATTATAATTCAACTAATAGTTACCCAAACACCAATTTTAAGTAGTGTTTTAAAGACTAGTCCTTTATCACTATTAGAAATTTTATCAATTTTCATACTTTCTATACCTTTATTAATCGTTATGGAATTATTTAAGTTATATAGAAGAAACAAGGAGTATTAGTATGTATGGTTTTATGTTGTACTTTTTAATATTTATGATCTATTCTTTTATAGGATGGATTGTTGATAGTATCGTAGGTTCTATGGAATTTAACAAATTAGTCAATAGAGGTTTTTTAATAGGTCCCTATTGTCCAATTTATGGTTTTGGAGGACTTTTAATCCTTTGTCTTTCTAAGATCTATCATCACGATTTATTTGTAATGTTTATAAGTATTATTGCTATTTGTACAATAATTGAATACATTACTAGTTATATAATGGAAAAAATGTTTCATGCTCGTTGGTGGGACTATTCTAAACGAAAACTTAATATTGATGGACGAGTTTGTCTAGTAAATTCTATAGGTTTTGGAGTTATTGGTTTGATAGCTGTGTACATAATAAATCCTTTTATCTTTAGTTATTTAGCTATAATTCCTCATTTTCTTTTAATTATTATTACTATTCCTCTACTGATATTTTTTACAATTGATGTTGTTGTATCTTTTAATATTATTAATAATATTAAATTAACAACTGACAATTTAAGAAGAGATAATACAATTGAAATAACTAAAAAGGTAAGAGAGATGTTAAGTAATAAGTCTGTTTTAAGCAAACGTTTAATGAATGCCTTTCCTCATATTAGATTACCAAAAATAAAAAAAAAGTAAATTAATTACTTTTATAAACATAAACTTCTAAGTTATCATTAAATCCTAATTCTTTATAAGTTAGGATTTTTTTTACTCCTACTTCATCATTGTAGTAACAAAAATCATTTTCTTTTATGAAGTAAATATAGTCATCTATATAATAGATATCATCAATTCTATCTGTTTCAAATAAATAAGTTTTTATATCATCTTGTTTATTTGCACGATAAATTATATAGTGATCATCTTCTTTAACATAGTAATAATTATCGTTTCTATATTCTATATTATCTTTATAGTAAGTAAATAGTTTTTCTTCATTAAATAGGTTAGATTTTAAGGTTTCCCATTTATCAATATTGAAGTATTTTATACCTATTTGTTCATTTCCTACTTCTTCTATTGTTTCTTTTTTAGGGTTTATTTTATACTGTGTTTTACTATCTTTATCGAACAAGTAAATATTTTTATCAACACTACCCATAAAGTAGGAATCAAATGATATTAATTTAGATGAAGTTATTTCTTTTATATCGTTGTTTAATAGATTTACAAGGTAAAACTTTCTAAATTCATAATTTTCATCGTAATTAGCGATTATAAAGTAGTTATCAATTAATCCAGTTAATAGTTTTTTATTGACGATTAAATCTTTGTTTAATAGTTTTATATCTTTGATGTTTTTATTGTTTATGGTATATATTCCTTTATAGTTCATAACTCCAAGATAATGGTTATCTATTACATTATCAGGATATAAGGTATAATTTGGAGTTTCTATTTTGTTGGAATCATCACTAACAGATGAATAATTACTTAATTTACTTACAAAATTATCTAATTTTGGATATTTATTTTTTAGATCTTTATAGTATGTGATAATATTATTTTTTAAACACATTACGTCTTTATGATAGTTGTTTTTAAATATTGGATAAATACATTTATAACCATCTGTTTCGATATATTTTACATCTTTAATTAGTTTTTTTGATTTATTGAATGTGTTATATATTTGGATAGGAAATGTATCATTTTTTACGTTTATTTTAAAATAATAGTTATCATATTTACTACGTAGGGTTAGGGTTTCTGTTACTTTTATGTCTTGGTTTATTTGGTAGGTTATATTATGACCTGGACTAAAATGATTTAAAGTTATTTTTAAACCTATATATATTATTAATAATACGATTATTATTTGGATTAATTTTTTCATTTTATCACCTAATATTATTATATATAATATTAAGGTTTTTTTCTAGTTATTTTATTAATTTTGTTTTATGTTGATAGTGAATTATTTATATTGAAAGGAAAGTAAGATAATATGTTTTTAAAGTTGAATGTTTATTTTGAAGGAGAAAGAACTAGGCGAGAAGAATGGGTATTTTAATAGAACCATAGGTTACTAAAACTAGTGAAGTTAGCGTTATCGCCACTGAGAACAGAGAAATCTAAAATATCTAATTGTAGTTTAACGCCTATATAAATAATACTATATTTTTTATATTTATGAAATTATTTATACAAAAAAAGAAAAAAAGGAAACTGCACAAGGCAGTTTCATGTGTACAATGAATTGGATAGTTATCAAATTTTTTTCCACATTCTCGAGTGGTCAGCCTCTTAAAAAAGAGGAGGCTCTTCGTAAGGAAAGCAAAAGGGTAAGAATTTAAAGCTAAAGCTTTAAATTCAAGGAGAGAGCACCAAGCGGCAAGAGGTGCCACTGCTGGATTCACCACTGGTGCTGCTGAAGTTGAACACTCCAGCGAGAGTAGTGTTGCCAAAGTAGTTGCCACGTAGGAACCATGGGTGCCTAGAGAAGACGAAGCTAGCGTCATCGCCATACCAACTCCTTGTTTCTGCTGTGGCATCACCTAAAATTCTATTAGAATAAGATGTAATTGTACTATTTTCATCATAAACATCAAAATATTTTGAATCATACGATTTAATTGCATCAATTGTGAAACCACTACTACCAACATCGCCTGAAGTTACTGTTCCATATCCTGCTACAAATTCAAATGCTCCACCTGACATATCATAGACTCCTGTTATATTTCCTGTTGTACTTGCTTTTTGACCATTTGTTGTATTATATGTATTTTTACAATCATTTGTATATGATGCTGATGCACTATCTCCTGCAAATCCTGTCATATACGTACTACAATTATTTATATATACTTCTTTTTCAGTAGATTCTGGGTATTTGCTATTTCCATACTTTCCATATTTCGAATTAGACAAATATGCTACTGCTCCCCATTCTGTATTTTTCATCATATGACTATTTAAATTTTTATCGAAATTAGATAATGTTTGAAAAAATGTATTTACTTTTTGATTTCTCCATGAGTATACATTTGGTTTTACTATTATCTTTTGTGGTAAGTTTTCGTCATATGTTGTTGTTTTTTCCGCTTTTGATGATGTCCAACTACTTGTTGTTATGTCTCCAGTCGTATTACTATTTTGATTATATCCTACTTCAAATTTTCCTACCCAAATTCCACTTACTCCTAATGTTGTGAAAGCTGGATGGGTTAACCAATCACTCGTTGTTTCACCATTGCTTACATCATCTATTCCTTGAAATTCTATTTCTATTTCTTGTGGTGATACTGTACTTGTATCAACATTAAATAATTTATATTTATATTTTGGTATCCAGACAAAATAAGCTCTTATTTTTTCTTCTGGTATTTCAGTTGTATAATTATCATATGGAGAACTATCTACTCCTTCATTTAATATTACTGCATTAGCCCATTGTTGATTATCATAATCATACCATTTTGTACTTATATCTGCTTTTGTTACTTTTCCATCGTCTGCTATTTTTACTGGTACTAATCCATTTTTTATTACTGGTTCTGCTGGCTTTGGATCTTCTTCTACTACTTCTCCATCACAGCTTCCTTTAGTTACTGTAATATTTCCTTTTTCTCCATTTGCACAATACTCTCCATTACTTAAATTTTGTACTTCTACTTTTCCATCTTCGTTTACTATCTTTCCACTTGTAAAATTATTATTCTTTAATTTTAAATCAGATACTTTTATTCCTTCACTTGGTATCTCTGATAATCCATTTTCTACTAAATATAACTCTGCTGCATCTATCGCAAACTCTACACTTCTTTTATAACTTTCCTCTTTTGCTTTTTCTATTACGTTTATTACTAT
>CANQER010000079.1 GCA_947595415.1 uncultured Bacilli bacterium | reverse complement strand
AAAGAATAATAATTTTACAAGTGGAAAAATAGTAAATGATGGTGGGCAAATAGAAGCAGAAAAAGTAAGTAATGGAGAGTATTGTGCAAATGGAGAAAAAGGAAGTATAGAAGTAAGTATAGGAGAATGTGAAAATTTACCAACAATAACAAGTATAGAAGTAAATGATACAACAATAAGTAGTATAACAGTAGTAGTAGAAGCAAAAGATGAAAAAAGTGGTATAAGGGGATATCAATATAAAATAAATGAAGAGGAGTATACAAATATAGAAGATACAAATACTCATAAATTTAGTGGATTAAATAAAAATACAGAATATGAAATAACAGTAAAAGTAACAAATGAAAATAATAAAACAACAGAACAAAGTAAAAAAATAAGAACAGATAATATAGATGAACCAACATTTGAACAAGATATAAAAACAAATACACAAGACAAAGTAAAAGTAACAATAACATATCCAAATGAAAAAAAGGTAGATTGGGTATATGAATATCAAAAATATACAGATGAAATAGGTGATAATTGGACTGCAGTAGAAGGACCAACAGAAGTAGTAGAATTTACAGAAAATGGGAGAATAGCAGCAAGAGTAAGAGATACAAAAAAAGAAGAAAATGTAGTAACATCATTATATGAAGTAACAAATATAAGATATGAAGAAGAGATATTAAATGGAAGTGATCCAGTAATAAAAGGAAAATTAGTACCAGTAAAAATAACTGATAGTGGGGTAGTAACAAAAGCTAATATAAAAGAAGAATGGTATAATTATGCAAATCAAAAATGGGCTAATGCAGTAATATTAACAGATAATGCAAATGAGAGTGATTATAACAATTATACAACATCAATTCCAGAAGAAAAAATAAGAGCTTACTTTGTCTGGATACCAAGATATAGATATAAATTATTTAATGTGGAAACAACAACAGTGTCACCACAAGAAATAGACATCGAATTTCAAGGAATGGATAGTACAGATACTGGAACAACAAATGGACAATGGTTAACGCATCCAGCATTTACAACATTAAATGTAAGTGGAATCTGGGTAGGTAAGTTTGAAGTAGGATATAATCAAGATAGTGATACAAGCGAAGATATAACAGTTGATAATAATTGGACAACATCAGGAGCAGAAAATACAGTATCATCATACACAGAAGACTTACCACAAAAGATAATAGTAAAACCAGGTGTATACTCATGGAGAAATCAAAACGTAAATACATTTTTCCAAACATTGAATAATTTCGATACAAGTTTAAATAGTCATATGATGAAAAATACAGAATGGGGAGCAGTGGCATACTTATCACATTCACAATATGGAAAATATGGAAATAGCAAATATACTACAGGTACAGAAAAAGAAGTATATATAAATAATTGTAATAAGTATATGACAGGAATAGCTGGAGATAGTGTGTCAGCATCAAGTACAGATAGTACATGTACAAAAAATACGTATAAAACAGAACAAGGTCAAAAGGCAAGTACAACAGGAAATATAACAGGAGTCTATGATACGTCAGGAGGAGCATACGAATATGTTGCAGGATATATAACAGTAACTTCAGGCAATGTTGGTAGTAGTGGTTTTACAAAAGAACAAATAAATACATATAATCCAAAATATTTTGATGTTTATGAAGAAAGTAGTAGTTCTTCAGATTATGCAAAAAGAATATTAGGGGATGCCACAGCAGAAACAAGGAGTTGGTATGGCGATTTCGCTTACTTCGCTTACTCTAGTAGCCCATGGTTCTTACGTGGTGGTGGCTACAGCAACGCTACTTACTCTGGAGTGTTCGACTTCTACTACAATGTTGGTGGCTCCAACAGCAACGACTCGTGTCGCTTGGTGCTCTCTCCTTGAATTTAAAGCTTTAGCTTTAAATTCTTACCCTAAAAATTGATATTAATTTATCAATTTTTTTAATTTTTCTTCATAATTCGACAAAATACGACATCCTAATATTCTACAATATTCGCAAGGTGATATAATGAATATACTAGAATCTATAATATTAGACGTTATCTATTTAACATTCCCCCTATTAATATATTTATTTTATATAGCTTACAATAAAAACTTAAACAAAGAAAAAAACACCCTTATTTTTGAACTATCACTACTTACATCATTTTATCTAGTCTACAGATTTGGAGTAGAAGCTCCTTTAGTATTAATAAATATACCCCTAATAATAGCTTACCTAAAAAAGAAAGACTTAATGGTTTTAATATTATCCTTTATTTTAATCGCCAATTATATAACTATATATAGTTTTAATCCTGTAATATTAATCTTAGAATATATATTATATTTCATATTAAACATAACCATAAAAAACAAAACAATATTCATGAATACCATAATAATATTAAAAAATATCTTCTATTTTTACTTTAATCATATAACTAATATAAGTAGTATAGTAATATCTATTATAACTACTTGGTTAGTATTAAATATCGTAATTTATTTACTAGAAAAAGGCGAAGAAATAATAAAATACCATATGAGTGTCAAAAAACTAGAAGAAGAAAAACAACTACGAATTTCACTATTTAAAATAACCCATGAAATAAAAAATCCTTTAGCTGTTATAAAAGGATATTTAGATATGTTTGATATTAATAATCAGCAACATACTAAAAAATACATTCCAATTATCAAAGAAGAAGTTGAAAAAACATTAATGTTGTTAAATGATTTTCTATCCATAACTAAAATAAAAATAAACAAAGATATTATGGATATAAACCTACTACTAGAAGAAATATGTAGTACTATGATACCTTTACTAAAAGACAAAAAAATAAACTATAAAATTAATATCACAGATGATGAAATATATATAAATGGTGATTACAATCGTTTAATGCAAGTATTTATAAATATCATAAAAAATAGTATAGAAGCTATTGATAAAAATGGACAAATCGATATTGAACTTATAAACAATCCTAAAAATATCGTCATCATAATTAAAGATAATGGTAGTGGTATCGAAAAAGAAAACTTAGAAAAAATAAAAGAACCATTTTTCACAACTAAAAAAAATGGAACAGGATTAGGAGTATCATTATCATATGAAATAATCAAACAACACCAAGGTAGTATTAACTATTACTCCAAAGAAAAAGAAGGTACTAAAGTAGTTATTGACCTTCCTAAATTATTGATTAGCTTCTAAAAATACATCTTTATAGTATTGATGTTGAGTAGCATCAATACTTTTTAATGTCTCAGTATCAATTAAGAAAAATTTATGCAAAAGAGTACTTTCACCAGTTGATATAACAGGATCATCCCAAGTTAAATCTAAATGATACCACTTATTGTCTAGTTTAACTAAATTCCAAACATGATCACTACTAGCAATCTTATAGTTAGTAATTCCTAATTTGTTTAAAAATATTGCCATCGCATCTGTATAACCCCCACAAATCGCATACCCTTGAAATAGTGGTCCTATAGCGATATGAGAATTGTAAGTTGTTTTACTAGAACTATTGTTTAAAATTGCATTAGCTTTTTCTTGATCATATTTACTTTTATTAATAATATAGTCATGAATTTGTTTGATCTTTTCCCTTTCAGTCATATTATCTTTTAAAATATTGTTCATTATACTATTAACTTTAGCTTCTAAAGCGATAATATCACTATCGGAATAAGTTTTATCAACATCGACAATTACTCTTCCATAGTTATTTATAGTAATATAGAGTTTACTATAACTATTATATGGATGAACAAAGTTATTAACATTTGACAAAATAAAATCATTACCTATAAGATCAGCTACATCTTTACCACAATTTTTATAACTATCATCACAATAAAAATAAAACTCACTAGATCCATTATTAAGTCCAGAATAGATGATATTTAAAATATCTTGGTATTTTTTAGCTACAAAATCATCAGTATATTTTACATATAAAAATTTATCATCTTTAAAGTATTGATTTTTTTCATAAGTAACATTTTTACTATATATAAAATTTTGCATAATGTATTTTACAATATCATCACGATATATAGTAACACTAGCTAAAAAAGCTAGTAAAAAAAGGGTTACAATTAACTTTTTCATATTAATAACCACCTACCTTTAACAAAAAAGAAGTAATATTACTCCATTGCATTAACTTTTTTAGTTAGACGTGATTTGTTACGTGAAGCATGGTTTTGTTTGATTGCTCCTTTACTATTTGCTTTATCAATTCTTTTAATTGCGATATTCAAATTTTCTAAAGCTTTATTTTTATCTTTACTTTCAACTGCTCTTTCGACATTTTTAACAGCAGTTTTCATACTAGCTAAATAATCATTATTAGAAGTCTTTTTCTTTTTGATAACTTTTACAGCTTTTTTAGCATTTTTTAAGTTTGGCATTATTTCACCTCCATCACATTACTTAATTTTAACAAAATTTATAAAAAAAAGCAATAAAAACTAGTATTTTTGGGAAAAATATCTATTAGGTGATAAAATGGGACATGAGATTGATTTAAAAAACTATCAAATTAGAACAGATTTAACTTTAGAGGTTGTAGAAAATAGTGAGGTTAAAGGAGTATCAGTAATAAGTAATGATATAAATGGTATTAAGGTTACTGATATTTATGTAGATGAAAATGGGAGT
>CANQER010000078.1 GCA_947595415.1 uncultured Bacilli bacterium | reverse complement strand
CCTACCATTTTTACCATATTGGTTTCTAATTTACCAAGTCTTTCTGTTATATTAGTTTCATTTCCATTTCTCATAAGTAGTACAACAAGTAAAATAATAATTACAATAAGTAATACTAAAATAAAATACTCCATAAATACCTCCTACTCAATTTTGAATTTTTTACTTACAATTTTTGATATAACATAAGCAACAAAAATAAGTAAAACTAATTCGATTAATACTTTTACATTAGTAATACTTTCTAGAAAAGTACTACCAATAAATCCCCAAAAGTAGACAATTGATAATTTTCCAACGACAATAGCTGCCATAAATTTTTTATAACTTATTTTAGATAGACCACCTGCTATATTGATAGAAAAAGCAGGGGTAAATGGAAGAGCTGTTATAATAACAAGGGTTTGGTATCTAATTTTAGAGAGTTGATCCATTAAATTAGAAAGTCTTTTTTTGTTTTTAATATGTTTATAAAAAAGGTTACTAAAACAAGATCTAAAGATGGTAAATGAAAGCAGACACCCTAAACAAGTTGCGACCCAAGATATAATAAAACCTACAATGTTTCCAAAGACAAGCATATTGACTGCGATAAAAACTGCTAGGGGAAGAATTGGGATAATTGATTCTAAGACAATTATCAACATCCCTAATAGTAAACCAATAAGGGGATTATTGTTATATACTAAATCTTTTAAAAATGATATTGCTGTTTCTATAAATTCTTGCATATTCTCTCCTTTATATCTAAAAATAAGATATTTAAAACATCTTATTTTAATTTTCGATATCTGTATTTATAATTTATGTCTAAGTAGTTATCTTTAGTATTATAAATTTCTTCAACACTTTTACCAACTTTGGTTTCAAATTCAGTTTCAGTTAAATTGTTTGGAAGTTGCATAAAGGTATTTAAACGATATTTAATACGATATCTAGAATGTTTATCAGTCCTTTGTTCACGATATGATTTGTTTTCTTTTGTGATTTGGGAATTTTCCATCCAATAAGACCAATTACTATAGTTATATATTTGTTTATCTTTATAACGATAATAACTATCACTAGTAGTTCTAAATCCACTATATTGTCTAGGACTACCATTATAAAAACGCCATTTATAGTCATAGTAACGATACATTGTTATAGTGTTTGATGAACGTCTACTATATTTTTCGTCTGGTTGATTAACTGAGTATTCACCATTATTCCAATATATCTTTTTTCCTTTTTCTTCATAATACCATTGATAAGCAGTTCCTGTATGAATAACACGATAATCATAAACATCTGGGTAATTAATAGACCACTTACTAAATTCTGTTTGAATTTTGGTATTTTCATCTTTATATTTATAACCTTTTGGTTTTTCACTATAAAATCCAGAGTAGTTATTATTTTTTACATGATAAAATTTATAACTTTTATCACGATAACTATAGAATGTTTTATTTTGTTGTTCCATTGATACGATAATAGCGTCTTCTGTTAGTTTAGGAAGTTTACTTTCATCTAGGGGTGGATATACATTATACTGAGATTTTTCTTTACTTATTTCACTACTTTCAAACCAGTTAGTCCAACTGGTATTATAAGATGGACTTATTTGATAGTTGTAGTAAGCAACTGGTTCTATTATGGTATTTTTAGTTGTTGGTTTTTTAGTTACTTCTTTACTATATTCATTATATCTTTTATCTGTATCACAATAAGAACAATTACTTAAATTTAGTGTTTTGATATATTCGTCGTTTACTTTGGTTATTTTAACAGTTCCAGTACAAACTTTTTCTTTAACTGTCATTTTTTCTAAGTAATTACCATTTATTAGATCATCTAATGATACTATTATATATTTTCCTCCTATGGTAGGAAGTGATGCTTGGTTATTTAGTATATAGTTATCAGTAGCTTTTAAGATATTACTTTCAATATTATTACATGTTTTATTGTGTTTGTTTTTGTTTATAGATGATATAGTTATTATTATAATTAGAAAAATTAAAATAATTATTCCTATTTTAATGTATTTTTTGTATTTTATGATATATTCTTTCCAATTGTTTTTTAAATTGGCTGTATATCTTATTTGATTTATATAGTTATCATTGTAGAAGTTTTGGTTATTATCATTCATGTTATCACCTATTATAATAATAGCACATTTTAAAATAAAAGAAAATAAACCCTGATATTTTTGTTTAAAAAAAAGTAGAATTTATCTACTTTTCAAGTATCCAACTTTCATAACCACCAATTATATTGATTACTTTATAACCTTTTGATCTGAGATTATTACATACTTTAGCACTACTTAATCCTTTTTGACAATATATATAATATGTTTGATTGGGATTAAGATATTTATGAGGTTCTAATAACAATTTGTTTTGTGGGATATTAATAGCATTTGGTATATGATTGTTATTATAACTTTCAATGTTTCTTATATCAATTATGTTTAATTGATTTAATTTTGGTAATAAATCTTTAATCGATATATTTGATATCATTCAAACCACCCTAATTTATTATATGTACAAAGTGGTTTTTTTATTGTTTTATTTAATTAGGTAATAATGTCTAATTATATAAATTATGGTTTTAGATTTAATTTGTAGGAGAGAGTACTAGGCGAGTAGAACGATTATTTTCAGCTCGACCATCATAGTTACTGAAGTGAAACACTCCAGCGTTAGTTGCGTAATCATAGGGGCCACCACGTACAAACCATGGGCGACTAGAATAGACAAAGTAAGCATAATCGCCATACCAACTACTATATGGATTGGTACTAAATGGTCCCATCTCTCCTGTCGCATCTCCTAATTTTCTTCTGGAATAATTATCATAATTTCCTGTTTCATAAACATCAAAATATTTTTCTACATTTTCTATGTTTAAATATTGTTCTATTGGATCTTTTTCGAATCCACTATTAGTCATTTCTCCATTTTTATTATACCCTGCCACATATTCATTTGCTCCACCTGACATATCATATATTCCCATTATATTTCCTGTTGTACTCGCTCCTGCTCCAAGAAATCCTTGTCCTTCATCTCCTGTAGTTGTATCATTCCATTTATATTGAGTATTTGCTTTTTCTCTTTGACTTGGAGTTCCATTACTATTTCCTGTAAAACAATCACTTGATTTATTTTGATATATTTCTTTATTTGCTTCTGTGTATAAATCATTTTCATACTTTCCATATTTTGATTGCGATAAATAGGCTACTGCTCCCCATTCTGTATTTTTCATCATATGACTATCTAAACTTCTATCAAAATTATATAACGTTTCAAAATATGTACTTACTGTTTGCATTCTCCATGAATATACATTTGGTTTTACTATTATCTTTTTTGGTAAATTTGCATCATATGCTGTTTTTGCTGCTCCCTCTTTTGTCCAATTATCAGTTATTATATCCCCATTTGTATCTTCATTTTGGTTATATCCAACTTCAAATTTTCCTACCCAGATTCCACTTACATTTAATGTTGTGAATGCTGGATGCGTTAACCATGAACCTTGTGTTGTTCCTGTTTCTTCTTTATCACCTATTCCTTGAAATTGAATTTCTATTTCTTGTTCTTTTGATGTTAAATTTGTTGTAGATGGATAGTTTCCTTCATCAAATATCCTATATTTATATCTTGGAATCCACACAAAATAAGCTCTTATTTTAGTTTCTGGAATCATTGCATCATTAGCATATGAGCTACCATCTGTCCCATCTGCTAATAGCACTGCATTCGCCCATTTTTGATTATCGTAATCATACCATTCTTTAGTTGTATCTGCTTTTGTTACATTTCCTTCATCATCTATATTTACTGGTACTAACCCATTCTTTATTACTGGATCACTTCCTTTTAATATTTCTTCTTTATATACTATATTTGTTACTTCATACATTGATGTAACTACATTTTTTTCATTTCCTTCATCTCTTACTCTTGCTACTATCTTTCCATTACTTGTAAACTCCACTTCTTCTGTTGTTCCTTCCACTTCTGCCCAACTATCACTTATTTCGCTTGTATACTGTTGATATTCATATACCCAATTAGCCTCTTTTTTACCTGGGTATGTTATTGTTACTATTACTTTCTCTTTTGTCTCTTCTTTTATATCTTGTTTATATGTTGGTTCACTTATATCTGTTGTTTTTACTATTATTGTTTCTTCTGCTGTCGCACCTTTATTATCTTCTACTTTTACTTTTATTTTATAACTTGTATTTTTTGTTAATCCTGTAAATTCTTTTGTATTTGTTGTCTCTATATTTCCATAATCTTCTCCATCTTTTGCATAATAATATCCTTTTATATTATTTTGATTATTTACATCTACTACCACTGTTATACTACTACTTGTTACTGAATTTGCTGTCACTTTATATATCTCAAGTGGCTCTACTATTTCATCACAACTTCCTTTTACTACTACTAATTTATTCTTTCTACCACTTGCACAATATTCTCCATTACTTACTTTATCTGCTATTACTTCTTCTTTACTATTTTCTTTTATTACCCCACTTTTAAAACCATTATTTTTTAACTTTAAATCTGTTACTTCTATTCCTTCACTTGGTATTTCATCTATTTTTTCTTCTAACAAATAATAATCTGTCGCATCCATCGCAAACTCTACACTTCTTTTATAACTTTCCTCTTTTGCTTTTTCTATTACGTTTATTACTATTGGTGTTGC
>CANQER010000077.1 GCA_947595415.1 uncultured Bacilli bacterium | reverse complement strand
ACTCAGTATTAACAGGTCCAGGACAAAGACAACCTACATAAATTTTATAATTATCCTTCCTAAGTTCCTCATATATACCCAAAGTCAAATTCAAAACATAACTCTTACTAGCATAATAACTAGCCATCAAAGGTCCAGGTAAAAAAGCAGCAGATGAAGCGACATTCAAAATATAACCCCTATTCTTCTTTTTAAAGTCAGTTAAAAACAACTTAGTTAAAACATGAACTGATTTTATATTAGTATCAATCATATCAAGTTCCTTATCCAAACTACTTGAAGTAAAATCTCCAAATACCCCAAAACCAGCATTATTAATAACAATATCAATATCATCTTTTTTAACCTTACCATAAAGTTTCATACAATTGTAAGTACTAGAAATATCCATATCAATAATTGTAACCTTAGTTTTTAACTCTTTCTTTAAACTCTCCAACCTCTTTTTTCTTCTCGCAACTAAAATCAAATCATAACCTTTTTCACTCAAAATACGTGCCATATCTGCCCCAATACCTGATGACGCACCAGTTATCAATGCTTTAATAAAACCACCTCTTTTAAAATCCAAACGTATCTTTCTTAATAGTTCTTACAATAACTACAATACAAATTATAATTATAAGTGGTAAAAATACATAATAATATTTTACCCAAAAGTCAGCAAGAGAATCAAAAATAGTTTCACTTTTCTCCTCTTCTTTAGTTACCTGTTCTTCACTAACTCTTTTTTTATAATTTAGAACACTTTGATAAAAAGTACTATAATCTAAATTAACCTGTGACCATCTTTCACACAAACTATAATTACTAACTCCCTTACAGACAGCATCACTATAATACTTATTATAATATGGAAGTTTAACATACTTACTAGTAAGTAAACTATCCCTACAATCTCCCTTACTAGCATATATATCAAATCTAAGCGTTAATCCACTATCATAAGATTTAGTAACAATATCAGAAGATCCTTCATTACGATATGTCCTATTTGAAATACTATCTTGAATATATATATTACTAAATAAATTAGCTATTCTTATTTTAAAAGTCGCATCATCATTTTTTATCTTGTAATCATACGTAAAAGAAACATTGTTCGCAACTTTTTTTAAATCAGCCAAAGTTTGATAATCACAAGCTGCCTTCATAGATGGCATAAACATAAACAGTAAGAAAACAAAAATTATCTTTTTCATGATTCACCACCTATATTATAAGTATAAGTTATATTTCTAAGTTTGATATTAAGTTTAATATTTTTATGTTTACTAATATCTCTAATTTCAAAATAGTATTCATTTTTCTTATTAATATTAACTGTTCTTAAACTAGTAATTGGATCTGTTACCTTTATTAATCTATTAGTATCTTGATATGAAAGATAAGCATAATTAGTAATTAGATCATACATATCTTTAATGTTACCTGTATTTTCTAATTCACCTTCAACTTTTAAAACAATTTTATCATAATTGGTATTTAATTTTGGTTTAATATATTCTGTTGATTTAAAACATTTATTAGTGATACATAAATTATATTTTTCACTAAACATATCATTTATAGAAACTTTATCAATTAACATACTAGCATTAGGAAATAAGTTTTGATCAAAATTAGTTTTAATACTAGCTTCAATAGGTTTACTTGTTTCGTTTTGATCAATTTTAATAGGTTTTATGTTAATGGTTACATATCTAGGGTTAATACCACGTGATGTATAATTTATTTTATCAATATATCTAACACTCATTTTCATGTCAACAAAATCTTTAGGTATTTCATAAGCAAGTAATATATTTTCAAAGTTTTTATCAATTATTGTTTTAGAATAGGTTGTCCCTAAATCAACTAAAGCATCACGATATTTATTGGTATAATAAAATTTGTGACTACCTATTACTAAAGGTACATTTATAGGTACTAAAGCTATTTGTTTATTATAATTTCTTTTTATTTTAAGTTCAACTACAACCAATGAATTATCTTTTGAAATATTGATTGCTTTATAGTTTCTATTTGTTACCATGGATTTATTTACCATCATTGTAAAATCAGTTGCCATGAAAGCTTGTTTTTCATTATATGATTTATTATAGATATTGATATTTAAGTAAACTACAAATATAACAATAGCTACAACTATTAAACTTATCATATTTATTAAGAATTTATTTTCTAAATATATGTATTTAGCATACCTTATATTTCTTCTAATTCCTCTTTTTAGTTTAGCTGTATCTAAATCTAGAGATACTTCAAATTCTTCACTATCAGCTGAATCTATTTGTAGGTCTTCTAGATCTTGTCCAAAGTCAAATTTTTTAATATCAAAACCAGTTGCGCGAATAGCTGTTAAAACTAAACTTATTATTTGGAAAACCATTAGTAGTAATAACATATCATGCATAAATCTAATTGTTTTTGTTTCGATTAATTGAACTTCTAATATTTCAATCATTGATAATGACAATGTATAAAATATTATAACTGCTATAAATACTCCAATGTTTATTAGATAAAACAAGAATGGTTTTTTCTTAGCGAATAATACTGAGAGTAAAACTATTAAAAATATGATTATTAAAAATGGGACTATAAACATCCAAATGTTAAAGGTTGTGGATGAAAAGTCTTGTCCTTGCATAAGTTGTGATGATGCTAAATATTCGTTAAAAAATTTTAAAACAATGTTTGTCTTATATAGTAGATAAGACATTAATATAACTAATAAAACGTGAAATAGTTTAAAATTTTTGATTAAAAAAGCATATGGTTTTCTAAGTATCATGATATCACCCTTTATTCTTATAAATATTATAATATAATATTTGGTAAAATTCAATGTTTATTTAATTATTATATATTTTTTTTGAGGTTGTTTATTTCTTTTTGGATGGCATTCATCATCTTTTCTAGCATATCGATTGTGTCGTCAGGGTTTTCATGATAAAAAGGTCTTGATGGATCTGAACTAGCGAATGTGTCTGCATTATTTCTTCCTGTTTCTGTTGATCCTTGGGGTTCAAGACCTCGTTCTTGCATAACAGCACGATAAAAAGCGTTGGTTGATAATACTTGAGCAACTAACATTAACCAGTTTCCAACTGCGTTTTGTTCGTTAGCTGTCATATCGTCAATTAGAATGTAACCTACTACAATTGCACTAAGGGAAAAAAGTTTAGGAGGTATATTTGGTAACATAAGATTCCTCCTTCTGATAATATTATATTCATTTTTATTTTTTTTAGAAAAATACTTATAGGTTATTTAAAAACTGATAGATTATATAGTTTCTATCAGTTTATATTTATTTAGATGGTGATAGTACTAGGCGTGTGGAAATGTTTACCATACCACCACCATTGTTAGTATTAAAGTAGAACATTCCAGCATAAGTAGTATCACTATAGTTGCCACCACGTACAAACCATGGGAAAATATCTTGGACAAATTCAGCCATATCGCCATACCAACTGCTTATTTCGAAATTAATATAATCAAATGGACCCATCTCTCCTGTTGCATCTCCTAATTTCCTTGTACTATAATTTCTACTTGTATTTGCTGATTCATCATAAACATCAAAATATTTTGAATCATACAATGTAGTTGGTTCACTTGCGAATCCACTGCTTTCTAATCTTGTTGAAATTAAATTTTCTCTATATCCTGCAACTCTTTCATTTGATCCACCTGACATATCATACACTCCTGTTATATTTCCTGTTGTACTTGCCCTTTGGCCTACATCTGTATTATATGTATTTATGCAATCATTTGTACCTGCTTCTGATACGCTGTCTCCAGCTATTCCTGTTATACGTTTATAACAATTATTTATATATACTTCTTTTTCAGCAACTTCTTTATATAATTCATTTTCCCATTTTCCATATTTTGAATGAGATAAATATGCTACTGCTCCCCATTCTGTATTTTTCATCATAATAATATAAAGTTTGGAAAAATGTATGTACAACTTGATTACTCCATGAATATACATTTGGTTTTACTATTATTTTTTTTGATAAATTTGCTGTATATTCTGTTGTTTCTTGTGCAACTTCTTTTGTCCAACTATCAGCTACTTTTATATCCCCACTTGTGTTACTATTTTGGTTATATCCTACTTCAAATTTTCCTACCCAAATTCCACTTACATTTAATGTTGCAAATGCTGGATGCGTTAACCATTGGTCATTTTCTGTACCTTCATCTATTTTATCATTAATATCTTGAAATTCTATTTCTATTTTTTGTTCTCTTGTTTCTAATTTTGCTAAACCTATATATTTTTCCACATTAAATAGTTTATATTTATATCTTGGAATCCATACAAAATAGGCTTTTATCTTTTCTTCTGGGATTGGTGTTGTATAATTGTTATAATCACTCTCATTTGCATTATCTGTTAATATTACCGCATTAGCCCATTCTTGGTTTTCATAATTATACCATTCCTTACTTGTATCTGCTTTAGTTACTGTTCCATTGTCTGCTATTTTTACTGGTACTAATCCATTTGTTATTACTGGTTCTGCTGGTTTTGGCTCTTCTTCTACTACTTCTCCATCACAACTTCCTTTACTTACTGTAATATTTCCTTTTTCTCCACTTGCACAGTATTCTCCATTACTTAGATTTTCAGCTACTACTTTTCCATTATCATTTACTATTGTTCCAGATTTAAAATTATTATTCTTTAATTTTAAATCTGTTACATTAATACCATCACTTGGTATTTCTGATAATCCATTTTCTACTAAATATAACTCTGCTGCATCTATCGCAAACTCTACACTTCTTTTATAAC